>JBFELW010000017.1:0-12909 GCA_041551995.1 Paenisporosarcina sp. | reverse complement strand
TTCAACTTTATTGATGAACATGCAAAGAAAATTCAAGCTACTGAAGATTTAACTTATATTGAAGGCGTATTAGAAACAACTGAGATGTGGCTAGATGGTGATATAACTCCTAGCGGTGACAGTATACAAAAAGAAGATGTGCGAAAAGCAATACAATTGGCCATTTTAAAAGGAATGAAAGAGCATGTGCAGCCTCATCACCAAATGACCCCAGATTCACTAGGATTACTAGTTGGGTATTTTGTTGAGCTATTAACATCTAGTAAAGAACATGTATCTATTTTAGATCCTGCTGCAGGTACTGGGAATTTATTATTTACTGTACTTAATTTCATGAAAGTTAAAACCACAGCCTCAGGGGTAGAAATTGATGACATGCTCATTCGTTTAGCGGCTTCTACCGGAGATTTATTGCAACATCAGGTTACCTTATACCGCCAGGATGCATTACAACCATTGCTTATTGATCCAGTGGATATAGTAGTAAGCGATTTGCCAGTAGGCTTCTATCCGGACGATAAAACCGCTTCAGGATATGAGCTCCAAGCAAAAGAAGGCATGTCTTTTGCACATCATTTAATGATTGAACAAGCTATACGACATACCGTCGAAGGTGGCCATCTTGTCTTACTAGTGCCACAAGGAATATTTGAATCACCCCAGGCCAAAGATTTACACACCTATTTTTCCAAACATGCATGGATTGAAGCGGTCGTTCAATTGCCAGGCAACTTATTTAAAAATGAAGCTCATGCGAAAAGTCTTTTGGTGATTCAAAAGAAATCACCGCTACTAAAAAAACCAAAAGAAGTTTTGTTAGCTAAAGTTCCGACTATGTCAAACAAAGATTCAATGGCTCTATTTTTTGAAAAAGTAAAAATATGGTATAAACAGAATAATATATGAAAAGTTGCTTGCCCCTTTTTTCCACTGTACAATAACGATAACAGTGGAAAAGGGGCGTTTTTTATGGTTAAAATTATCGCAATAAATGCAGGTAGTTCTTCATTGAAATTTCAACTACTTCAAATGCCGGAAGAACTAGTCATAACAAAAGGGATTATTGAAAGAATCGGTTTAAAAGATCCTATCTTTTCTATGGACACTAAAGGTGAGAAAATTAAATTGATTAAACCGATTGCGAATCATCAAGAAGCAGTAGCAATTCTTTTACAGATGTTGATTACACAAAACGCAGTGAAATCACTCGAGGAAATAGATGGAATTGGTCATCGTCTGGTTCATGGCGGAGAGGAATTTAGTGATTCCGTGTTAATAGATGACCAAACTATAGAAAAATTTGAGAAGTTATCTGATTTAGCACCTTTACATAACCCTGCCAATATTACAGGGATCAAAGAATTTCAAAAAGCACTACCTCATGTTCCTTCAATTGCTGTCTTTGATACTGCCTTCCATCAAACCATGCCTGAAAGCTCATTCTTATATTCGATTCCATATGATTATTATAAAAAGTATGGAATCCGAAAGTATGGGTTCCATGGAACATCGCATAAATACGTTTCTGAGAGGGCAGCTATCTTATTAAATCGACCAATTAATACGATACGACTCATTTCTTGTCACTTAGGCAATGGGGCAAGTATTGCAGCCATTGATGGTGGCCGTTCAATTGATACCTCGATGGGCTTTACACCATTAGCAGGCGTAACAATGGGAACACGTTCAGGGAACTTAGATCCAGCTCTTATTCCATTCATTATGGAAAAAACGGATAAAAGTGCAGAAGAAGTACTCGATGTGTTAAACAAAAAATCCGGAATGCTCGGCGTTTCAGGTTTCTCCAGTGACTTGCGTGATATTGAAAAAGAAGCAATCATAGGTAACCCGAGAGCACAACTTGCACTCGATGTATTTGCTAGTCGGATACATAAGTATATTGGATCTTACGCAGCTCGTATGAACGGGGTGGACGCCATTATATTCACAGCAGGAATCGGAGAAAACAGTGAATTTATTCGTGCAAAAGTACTCTCAGGACTACAGTTCATGGGTGTGTATCTTGATGAGGATTTAAATAAAATAAGGGGTAAAGAGGCATTTATTAGTTTCCCGCATTCACCCGTAAAAGTCATTGTCATCCCCACTAACGAAGAGGTCATGATTGCGAGAGATACGGTGCGATTGGCGAATATTAGACCATGAAAAATCCCAACGGCTATAAGCCATTGGGATTTTGTTTGTTTATTCGTGATCTTCAGTTCTTACGACAAGGACGTCACATTTAGCTGATCGAACAATATGTTCAGAGACACTACCGATTAAGAATCTTTCAACTGTGCTTAGTCCAGTTGCACCACATATGATTAAATCAGCTTCGACTTTGCTAGCCAAATCTCTTGCAATCATTGTTTTTGGTGAACCATAGTCAACAAATATATTCACTTTTGATACACCAGCTGCTTCGGCTTCTTTTTTATAACCTTCGAGTAACTCTTCAGCAAAACTTTGTGCACGCTCAGCGATTGAACGGTCATATGCTTCAATGGCGGCAAATGAACGTGTATCAATAACATTTGCCAAGTTTAATGTGGCGTCATTTCGTTTTGCAATGGCTACAGAATTTTTAAAAGCCCATTCTGCTTCTTTGGAACCATCCACTGCTACGAGGATTTGTTTATAAGCTAGTGACATATCAATTCCTCCTAAATTAATAACTTTTCTACACTATAATACTTCTGTAACTTATCGGTAATTCCTGCTAAATCATGATTATTTTCTTTGCATTTCGTCTAAATTGTGACTGTATACTTTTTTAACAAAGAATAAGTAATAGCACTAGATATAAAAATTAACATGCCCGGTGAAAATTCTTTAGGAATCAGCAAATACGTAATACTCATGATTGTAAACGTTAGGATGGCGGCAAGGTTCAATTTATAAGAGTCTGTTACAACATCAAGTAATTGGTCTTCTGAGATTATTCCCTTCTTAATCCATAAATAATCTACAACCACTATGGCGGATAAAGGAATAATCCCTGCACCTAACAACGAGATAATGGATGCTGCTTCTGTAGAAAGACTTGGAAAACAACTTAGTATTACGCCAGATACGCCAAATACTAACGCGCTTTTTATCCTTCCAAGTTTAGGCCACGTATTTAGCATGCTAAAACCGCCAGTATAGGCATTGCCAATATTAATAGAAATCATGGCAAGCAAGCCACTTAATGTGATCAGCAGACTTATAACTGTATAGGAGGTTACTTGGCTAAGTGCAACAAAAGGATTGATAGAACTGAACTTAGAGGCTACTAATGTTCCAATAAGAGCGGTCATAAAATAACCAGCTGAATTCCCAATAAACATGCCAGTAAATCCTTGACGTGCTGATTTTGCATATCGGGTCATGTCACTAGAAGCGCTAACACCTGATACAAATTGAACAAAGGCTAAACTCATATAAAAGAAAAAGGTTCCCCAGTTCATATTGAGTTCAGAACTATTGCTTGCAGTGGTAACTGGGAATTCAGTGAATATCACGAATAACATTAGACCCTGTCCCACGATTAATAAAGGTAAAAAGAGGCGAGTCACTTTTTTTACTGCATCATATCCAACGAGTGCTAAATAGGCCATTAAACTTGCAGTCACACTAGCCAACAAGACAAAAGATACCTCGAGGTTCAAAAAGTGCGAAAGTGTAGCTTGGAGAATATAGGTCCCACCAATGGTTTGCACACTAAACCAATATAATGAGGTTAATACGCGAATAGGTGATGCAATTTTAGTTGCAAGCCAAGATCCAATGAAAGCTCGCAAAATGTATTGACCTGGCAAGCCATATAGAGAACCGGGAATTGATAAGGCAGATACACATAAAAAAGCTAGTATGGCACCCAACCAGACTGCTAAGAAAGCAGCTATCCAAGGAAGGTTCCCTTGTGTAACAGCTAAAGCAGGTACCAAGAAATTTCCGGCATTTACTGAGAAAGCAAAAGCTATTATGGCATACTCTTTCCAAGTGGATTGTTTTAGAGAGGGAGGGACTGGTTCAAGTCCAAATACCTCGAAATTTATCATATTTTTTCTAACCATTTTCTAGTTACACCATCTTCCAACCATTAGCGTACTCTAATTCGAAATGTTTTTAAAGCCAATTTCAATTATATCTGATAGAATGGACTTGCTTTCAACATTTTTAATAATGTCGATTCATCTGATTGTTTTACATTTTAATTACAGGAGGGTCTTCCAATGCGTATTGGTGTGCCAACAGAAATAAAAAATAACGAGAATCGTGTCGCAATGACACCCGCGGGCGTTGTGAATTTATCAGTATTTGGTCATGAAGTTTTTATCGAAACTGGTGCAGGTCTAGGTTCAGGCTTTACAGATGAAGCTTATGTAGAAGCTGGTGCAAGAATTGTTGCGTCCGCTAGTGAAGCATGGGCTCAAGAGATGGTCATGAAAGTGAAAGAACCTGTACAAGCTGAATACGCTTACTTTAGAGAAGGTTTAATTTTATTTACGTATTTACATTTAGCGCCTGAGCCAGAATTAACACAGGCTCTTATAGGTAAAAAAGTTGTAGGAATTGCATATGAAACTGTTCAATTACCTAACAATTCTCTTCCATTATTGACACCAATGAGTGAGGTAGCAGGACGTATGTCTACTCAAATTGGAGCACAATTCTTAGAGAAAATTCATGGTGGTATGGGAATATTATTAGGTGGAGTGCCAGGAGTTACTCGTGGGAAAGTAACCATTATTGGTGGAGGTATCGCTGGAACAAATGCTGCTCGTGTTGCTGTTGGTATGGGAGCAGAGGTTACGATAATTGACTTAAGTCCAGATCGTCTTCGTCAATTAGAAGATTTATTTGGACGAGATGTACAAACACTAATCTCAAATCCTTTCAACATTGCAGAATCTGTTCGAAATTCAGACCTTGTAATTGGTGCTGTATTAATCCCAGGAGCAAGAGCACCTAAACTTGTATCAGAAGAAATGATTAAAACGATGAAACCTGGTTCTGTAATTGTTGATATTGCCATTGATCAAGGTGGAATTTTTGAAAGCTCTGATCGTATTACTACGCATGATAATCCAACATATGTAAAACATGGTGTTGTTCATTACGCAGTTGCGAATATGCCAGGAGCAGTTCCACGTACATCTACAATGGCATTAACAAATGCTACCGTTCCTTATGCTGTTCAAATAGCAAATAAAGGCTATGCACAAGCTTGTTTAGACAATCATGCACTTTTAAGAGGAGTTAACACATTAGAAGGGTATGTAACGTACCAAGCAGTAGCAGATGCACAAGATCTTCCATATGTGCCTGTTGAGCAGATTTTAAACAACTAACTAACTATCTAAAGACCATTTCCACCTCACTGGTGAAAATGGTCTTTTTTATATATATGGGTTTTAATAGGATAATTGTTTCCATTCTTTGAAAGAAACAGGAAGACACCGCACTTGAGTCCACTGAAAAAGTAAATTCATTATTTCTTGGATAGTGCTTGAACAACAAGTAAAGGTGATTTACATTGCATGCGGACGCTTTCCGCGGGCACGGCCTCAGCCTCCTCGACGAGCAAGCTCGTCTGTGGGGTCTTCAGCTCATGCTTTTCCCGCTGGAGTCGCCGCCTTTCACTTCAATCACCTATAAATATATTTTCTAAGGTAATAGAGTTGATACAATACTTTAATAGAACGTCTTATACTGGGGATATGATGTAGCTCCAAATGGGGTATATTTCAGTATGCAAATGCAAGAAACCATAGCCATATTTGCAGATAATGAAGGAATCAAAAAAACACATCTAAATTAAGCGGAATTTTGCCCTTTATTAAATATAACCTACGAAACCATTTTTAACGGGAGTTTTTCAGTAGCCTCAGCAACAACTGGCGGGGCTAATTAAGGTCTTCCAAAGATACGGAAAATGCTTTGATTAGGGATGTTCGTTTTGCTCTGCAACCTTTACTGAAGATATGTTCTAGGTGAAGTGTCCCCACCTTTTTACTTTTTACAACGTAAATGATATTTTTACTACGTCCTATATCTCTGTTTATTTAGTAGGTGATTGTAGTGAAAGATGGCGACTCCAGCGGGAACAGCGAGTCTAGGTGAGATCCCGCAGGAGCTTGCGACGAGGAGACTCACGGACCGCCCGCGGAAAGCGTCCGTCTGCCACGGAAATCACTTGTACTAACCCATATACGGCAGGTTCTGAAGCTCTTGCTTTTTCAGTGGCATCACCGCACTTGTGGGTCTTTTTATCCCCATTATTCAGCAGTCGTATTGAGCAAGCATTCTGAAAGTACATCTGTTTTATGAAAGATCAGCCACTACAGTGAACAGATTGTTAAAAAGAATGGGGCTATCACTAAAGTCAATTTTATGACCTTTAGTGACAGCCCCTTTGTTTTTTAATTTGTAGGTATGATAACCAACTCTTTAGGATACTTCGTTAACACCTCGACGCCATCTCTTGTAACAACAACGTCATCTTCAATGCGAACTCCTGTAATTTGTGGATCATAAATGCCTGGTTCGATTGTAAATACCATACCTTCAGTTAATGTCATTTCATTCATGCCCGTTAAAGAAGGAAATTCATGAACGGAGATCCCAAGTCCATGACCTAAGCGGTGAGTGAAAAATTCCCCGTAACCAGCTTCTGTAATGACATCACGTGCAATTTTATCTAAATCCATCGCTCGTATCCCAGGTTTAACAGCATCAACTGCATCCTGTTCAGCTTTTCTAACTGTTTCATACACTTCTTTTTGAGCATCCGTTGGCTCACCAAACGAAACAGTTCGGGTAATGTCTGAACAATATCCTTTATAAATTACCCCTAAATCAAATAAGACAAAATCACCTTTTTGTATTTTACGGTCTCCAGGTTTCCCATGAGGTGAAGCAGTTTTAGGGCCACTCAGTACCATTGTGTCAAAAGACATATGAGCTATTCCCTTTTTCTTCAATGCCAGTTCAATAGCTGTTAAAATTTCTAGTTCCGTTTTTCCTTCTGAAATTTCACTGACGCCTACTTCAATTGCATAGTCTGCATATTCGGCAGCTTTACGAAGAATGTCTAATTCGTTTGCATCTTTTATGACTCGCATAGAATTCAATTGATCGTCTAACCGTGTAAATGTAGCTTGTGGAAATAAATTCTGGACTGCTTCTAAACGTTCAACCGTCATATGTGATTTCTCAATCGCTAATTGTGAAATGTTAATTCCTTTTTTCTCAATCGCTTCTTTTAATAATCGCCAAGGGTTATCAGTATCTTGGTGACCCACAATGTCATATGACCATCCAGCTGCCTTTGCATCTGGTTCCTCCATTTTCGGACAAATCATAAGAGGGGACGCATCTTGAAAAATCATGACACCTAGTAATCGTTCATGAGGATTGCTTCGAAAACCAGATACATAAAAAACGTTATCTGGTGTTGTTATGAAAGCTGCATCCAAATTGTTTTCTTTTAGAAAATTAGATAGTAGACTTACTTTACTCAAATTAAACACTCTCCTTTAGGTAAGACTATAGTAAGCATATCAAAAAAGAGGGAATTCAACATCGTTATCGAACTATATCATAAAGCGAAATAGGAGGTTTTAGCATATGTATGTTTCTTTTCATGGACATTCTATCGTCAAAATTAAAACTGGTCATTTCACGATTTTGATTGACCCATTCATTACTGGCAATGATTTAACGGATCTAATTGCTGACAATGAAAAACCCGATGTAATTTTATTAACACACGGACATAATGATCATGTCGGTGACACAGTGGAGATAGCAAAAGCAAATGATTCACTTGTAGTTGCACCAAATGAATTAGCCAACTACTTATCATGGCAAGGCGTTCGAACTCACGCAATGCATATAGGTGGAGCTAAGAAATTCGACTTCGGTAAAGTTAAGTTTACACAAGCCTTTCATGGTTCATCCTATATAACAGAAAAAAATGAGATTATTTATACAGGTATGCCTGCAGGAATTTTGTTTACTGCGGAAGAAAAAACGATCTATCATGCGGGGGACACCGCATTATTTGGCGATATGAAGTTAATCGGTGAGCGACATCCAATTGATTTGGCCTTCTTACCAATTGGCGACAACTTTACTATGGGTATAGAAGATGCAGCTTATGCTGTAGAACTATTGAATCCGAAGGCGGTAGTACCTATTCATTACAATACTTTTCCTCCAATTAAACAAAATCCCGTTGAGTTTAAAGACTTAGTTAAAGAGGTAGTTGTTCATGTGTTAAATGCTGGTGAGGGAATAGAGTTGTAAAGGGAAAAGCACGGAAAGCAATACTTTCCGTGTGTTTTTATGGAATGAAAAACGACTCGTATGTGATACACTAATAACAGAACGATTGTTTGGAAAATGGGTGATAATATGTCAACGAAACATGAGCAAATCTTGCAATATATTGAGTTATTGCCGGTAGGAGACAAGATTTCTGTTAGGCGAATCGCTCGAGAATTGCAAGTGAGTGAAGGAACTGCTTATCGCGCAATAAAAGAAGCAGAGACACAACGCTTAGTAAGCACCATTGAACGTGTCGGGACAATTCGAATTGAAAAGAAGAAAAAAGAAAATATTGAACGATTAACATTTGCCGAGGTGGTCAATATTGTAGACGGACAAGTACTTGGTGGGAAAAGTGGTCTTCATAAAACACTTACCAAATTTGTAATTGGTGCCATGCAACTTGAAGACATGATGCGATATACGGATGCAGGAAGTCTTTTAATCGTCGGAAATCGTACAAAAGCACATTTTACTGCGTTAAAAGCTGGTGCAGCAGTTTTGATTACTGGTGGATTTGAAGCATCTGAACTGTTGAAAAAAGAAGCAGATGAGCTAGAACTTCCTATTATTTCTACAAGTTATGACACATTTACGGTTGCAACAATGATAAATCGTGCCATATATGATCAATTAATAAAAAAAGAAATTCTGTTCATCGAGGATATTTGTGTTCCTTACCAAGAAATAGATTTTTTGCGTGTTGGGGATCATGTTAAGGATTATCATGATAAGAATGTACAGACGACTCATGGTGGTTTTCCCGTAATAGATGAGCAACAGAGACTAGTCGGAATTGTTACAGCTAGAGACGTAATTGGTATAGAACATGAAGAATCAATCGAAAAAGTAATGACGAAAAGTCTTTTAACTGTATCGATGAAAACTAGTGTGGCAACAGCAGGGCATCGAATGATTTGGGAAGGTATAGATTTAATGCCTGTCGTAAACGATTCAGGTATATTAGAGGGTGTTATTAGTAGACAGGATGTTTTAAAAGCTCTTCAACATGCTCAAAGACAACCTCAACATGGAGAAACAATTGATGATATTGTGAAGAGTCAAATGAAGGTTTTGCAAGAAGATGAACTTACGGTTGAATTTACCGTTACACCACAAATGACGAATCAGTTTGGTGCGATTTCATATGGTGCGTTTACAACTCTTTTAGCTGAGGTTGGAAACTATGCTTTAAAGAATCGAAAGCGCGGAGATAGTGTAGCAGAGAATATGACTATTTATTTTATCAAACCGATTCAAATGGATACCGTATTAACTGTACGTCCAAGGATTTTAGATATGAGTCGAAAATTTGTGAAGATGGAGTTTGATGTATTTCATTCAACCCTCCTTGTGGGCAAAGCAATGATGATGTTCCAATTATTAGAGCGTTAAATGGAATTATGAATAAAAAAAAGTGATGCGATTACTCGCATCACTTTTGATTCAAATGGAATTCTTCTTCAACAAATTGACCATAGTGTTTAGCTGCTTTGTAGTAATGCACCATCGAAAGTAGCCCTAGTCCAATAAAAAGTGCTGAAACGATATAAGTTATCGTGGAAGGAAATATAAAAAGTTGATTTAGACCAAAGAAAAATAATAAACTACCAAGTGCAACATGGGCGCGATTTGCCTGCCACTTTTTTGCAATTGGATATTCACTGCGGAACTGTTTTACTTTTAAATATAAGTAAAACACTAATGATACTACTATAAAAGATACAAGTACGGCATTGATCATGGTGAACCTCCTGGCAATATAAGAAACTGTCATTATTGTAACGACATTTCTGTGAAATTGCGAATGGTATTCACCAAAAAGTAGGAGGAAAACAAATGAAACGTCAAATCATAGACACAATCTCACAATATGAAACGATTATTATACATAGGCATGTTCGACCTGATCCCGATGCCTACGGATCTTCCTTCGGACTAAGAGAAATTTTACGAACTAGCTTTCCAGATAAGAAAGTGTATACCACTGGAGAACATGATCAGACACTTGACTTTTTAACGAATCCAGACACTATTACAGATGATATGTATAAAGAAGCACTTGTTATCATAACTGATACCGCTAATACCGCGCGTATAGATGATCAACGTTATGTTAAAGGTTCTTTTTTAATTAAAATTGATCATCACCCGAATGATGATCCGTATGGAGATTTGTTATGGGTGAATACTGCTGCAAGTTCGGCAAGTGAAATGATCTATGACTTATACGTAGAAGCCAAAGAATATGCAAACTGGAAAATGTCTGATGAAGCAGCGAGATTATTATTTGCAGGTATTGTTGGGGATACAGGACGTTTCATGTTCCAAAGCACCACTCAGAAAACTTTTGAAACAGCGGGAGATTTAATAAAATTCGATTTCGACCGAACCGTGTTATTTAACGGGATGTATGAAGTGGACCGGAACTTATTAAACTTACAAGGTTATATTTATCAACACTTTGTGATGGATTTAAACGGAGCAGCTTTTATTAAACTAACAAAAGAAACGCTTCGGGAATTTGGTGTCACCCCTAGTGAAACTTCTTTACTTGTAGGTTCTCTTGGAAATGTTAAAGGAATTTGTGCATGGGTCATATTTATTGAAGAACCTGATCAGATTCGTGTAAGACTGCGCTCAAAAGGACCCATTATTAATGAATTGGCAAAAGAGTACGGTGGTGGTGGTCACCCACTTGCATCAGGTGCATCTGTCTATTCGTGGGAAAAAGCAGAACAAGTTGTAGAAAAACTTCAAAGACTTTGTCTATAACATGGAAGGGGAAGATGACGTGAAACCAGTGTATCCGCAAGTGTTTACATCGGCTGACTTGTTAAATAGTACAATTCGTTTGGAATCACTCATTCCTTTCCTTCTTGAACAAGGAGCAACTGCAGCCGCGATAACAAACCATAAGTTATACGGATTACTCCCTTTTTACCATGCGATGAAAAATGCAGGGATACATCCTGTAATGGGACTAAGTTGTGAAGTTGAAACAGGCAATGAGACAGTTTTACCCATACAAATTTATGCAAAAACAAATCGAGGGTACCAAAACTTATTGAAAATCAGCAGTTCACTAGAAGTAAAAGGAATAACAAAATTACCTCTTAAATGGCTACAAGCGTATAAAGAAGATTGTATCATCGTTATTTCTGGCCAAGAAGAAATAGATATGTACACACCACAACAGGTGGAAGAAGCCATTCAACAAATTGAAAAAGTAGCTGCTCAACAGCTATGTATTGGAGTTACTAGACCAGGTGGTAATATATCAGCTAATGAAGAGACTATAATTTCGTTAGGTGAAAAATATCGTCTTACGATCATAGCTACACATCGGTCTTATTATCAAAAATCGGAAAATGCATTTTCTTATGAAGTGGCTCAAGCAATCTCTCAAGGTGTCAAACTCCAAGATTCTACACGAGTTAAACCTCAGCATGAACATTATTATCTACCCACATCAGAACAATGGCAAGAGTGGTTTACAGATCACCCAGAATGGCTGCAATCCTCTATTGATATGTTGCACAGTTGCCAAGTGAATTTGAATACCACACAAATGCATATGCCTAAGTTCCCCGTTAAAGATAATGAAAGAATAGAAGATTATTTGAAGGAAGCGTGCTTAATAGGGTTATCCAATCGCTTGGATGCTGTAACGGAGGATTATTTAAATCGATTAGATATGGAATTAGGCATTATTAATCAAATGGGTTATGCAGATTACTTTTTAATTGTAGCTGATTTTATGAAATATGCTAAGGAACAGCAGATTTTAACAGGTCCAGGTAGAGGTTCATCTGCAAGTTCACTGGTAGCATTTAGCTTATTTATTACACATGTAGACCCATTAAAGTACGGATTATTATTCGAAAGATTTTTAAATCCAGAACGAGTTACCATGCCAGATATCGATATCGACTTTGCGGACAATAGAAGACAAGAAGTCATTCAGTATGTTGCAAAGAAATATGGACAAGCAAACGTAGCTCAAATAATAACGTTTGGTACATTATCTGCCAAAGCAGCTGCACGTGATGTTGCCCGAGTATTCGGTTTTGAAAGTGGCGTCTTAGATATGTTATCAAAGCAGTTGTCAAATAAGATTGGCATCACTCTAACAGAGGCAGTCGAACAATCAGAGATGTTGAAGAAGTGGCTGGAATCTGATTCACTTCATCAAAAATGGTATCAGGTTGCATTAGAATTAGAAGGATTACCTCGGAATGGGTCTACACATGCCGCAGGATTAATCCTCTCCCCAGTACCTCTAGTAGAGCTATTACCAATTGAAACTGGTCAAGATGGAATTTACTTAACACAGTGGGCAATGCAAGACGTTGAAAGAAGTGGTTTATTGAAAATGGATTTTCTTGGACTACGCAATTTAACTATTTTAGATAGAATTCGTTCCATGATTTGGTACGATACAAAAAAATTATTGGATTTCGAGAAAATTCCTCTTACCCATGAGAAAACGTTTGAATTGTTACAAAAAGGTGATACAACCGGTGTTTTTCAATTAGAATCTGATGGGATGAGACAAGCCTTAAGAGATATTAAGCCTAGTCATTTCTT
>JBFELW010000016.1:0-12998 GCA_041551995.1 Paenisporosarcina sp. | reverse complement strand
TGTCATCATTAACACAGCTTCTGTTGCTGCATTCGAAGGTCAGATTGGTCAGGTTGCTTACAGTGCTTCTAAAGCAGGAGTAATTGGTATGACTTTACCGATTGCTCGTGAATTTGCACGAGACGGAATTCGAGTAATGGCAATTGCCCCAGGCCTAATTGAGACACCGCTTTTTGCTGGTTTACCTGAAGAAGCGAAAGACTCTTTAGCTCGTTCAGTTCCATTTCCTAACCGTCTCGGAAAACCTAGTGAGTACGCGCAGTTAGTAGAAAGTATTGTACTGAATCCAATGTTAAATGGAGAAGTCATCCGTCTAGACGGGGCTATTCGAATGCAGGCAAAATAGGAGGAATATGAATGGGGAAATATCGTTTTGAAACCGATGATCATGTTATGTTTCGTAAGTCTTTACGAAAATATTTAGATAAAGAAGCAGTTCCTCAATATGAAAAGTGGGAAGAAGACCGATTGATTCCAAAATCATTTTGGAAGAAGCTTGGCGATATGGGTTATTTATGTCCACAAGTTGAAGAAGCGTATGGTGGCCTAGAGCTTGATTTCCGTTATGCAGTCATAATTGGGGAAGAACTGGAGCGAGTAGGTGCTAGTTTAACAGGCGTCGGTTTGCATAACGATATTGTTGTTCCCTATATTGAAGCCTACGGTTCAACTGAACAAAAAGAACGTTGGTTACCAGGCTGTATTAGTGGAAATCATATAACAGCAATCGCAATGACAGAGCCAGGTGCTGGATCGGATCTGGCCGCAATCCAAACAACGGCAGTGAGAAAGGGCGACCATTATGTTGTGAACGGATCTAAAACCTTCATAACAAATGGAATAAATGCCGACCTTATCCTTGTTGTCGTTAAAACGGACACACAAGTAGAACCGAAACATCGTGGGATAAGTTTGCTTATGATTGAAGAAGGAATGCAAGGATTTACAAGAGGTCGTAAATTAAACAAATTAGGCATGCATGCTCAAGATACAGCGGAGTTATTCTTCGAAGATTGTCAGGTTCCTGTGGAAAACTTAATAGGAGATGAAGGTAAAGGATTTACGTACTTAATGGAGAAACTTCAGCAAGAACGATTAATGGTAGCTATCTCATCTCAAACTGCTTCTGAAGATATGCTTGAAATGACATTAGAATACGTTAAATCGCGTAAGGCTTTTGGTAAACCGATTAGTGCTTTTCAAAATACACAGTTCAAACTAGTGGAAATGGCAACAGAAGTTGAAATCGGTCATTCCTTCTTAGAATCCTTGATCGAAGACCATATGGCGGGTAAAGACATCGTGTCAAAAGTGTCGATGGCTAAGTATTGGTTAACAGAGACATCAAAGAAAATCTCTGGTGAATGTCTGCAATTACATGGTGGATACGGGTATATGGAAGAGTATAAGATTGCGAGACGATATCGAGATATTCCAGTTGCTTCTATTTACGCAGGTAGCAATGAAATCATGAAAGTGATTGTCGCGAAAAAAATGGGGTTATAGTAAACGTAAAAAGTCGTCCTCTTTATAATGAAGAGAACGGCTTTTTAATTTAGAATTAGTTTAGAGGATTTACATTTGTCAGTAACGAAGTGTAGAGATGAAAACGTAAAAGGGGATAGAAACATGAATCGAGTATTACTTTTAGGGGGTACAAAGTTTTTCGGTAAGAAACTTGTTCACCTTCTTTTAGAAAAAGGAATAGAAGTGACAATCGCAACAAGGGGACAGGAGCCAGATGAATTCGGTACACAGGTGAAGAGATTAATTATCGATCGTGAGAATAAGTCCTCTATGGATAAAGCATTTTTTAATCAAAGTTGGGACGTGGTGTACGACCAATCCTGTTATTCACCACAAGAGGCATTAGATGCTGTCAACGTATTAGAGGGAAAGACAAACCGATATATCTTTACATCTACAATGGCAGTATACGATTTTGGCTTGAATTTGATTGAAGAAGACTTCAACCCGACTGATTTTAAATTCGACTATAAAGTAAGAAGTGAGTATCCAGGGTATTATGGGTACCAAGAAGCGAAGAGAGCTGCTGAAGCGGTATTATTTGCACAATCAGAATTAGAAGTAGTTGCTGTTAGGTTCCCTATCGTAATAAGTAAAGACGATTACACAGAACGATTGAAATTTCATGTGAATAAAGTTTTACAAGGTGAACCCATCGGTGTTCCAAATGGTAAAGAACGATTTAGTTTTATACTTGCCAATGAAGCGGCAGAATTTTTATTAGGCATAGGAAATTCTTCATTCACCGGACCTATCAATCCTGGTTCAACAGGGAGCATCTCAATCGAGGAAATCCTAGCAAAAATAGAATCATTAACAGGGAAATCAGCATCTGTAGAGCAACAACTAACGAAGGAAAATGCATCCCCCTATGCCATGCCAGGAACTCTTGAAATTAACACAGAAAAGGCAAAGAATTTAGGGTTTCATTTTTCGGATTTAAATGAAGCGATGGACGAATTAATTTCGCATTATATGAATGAAATTAGGTAGAAGAACGACTCAACCAATTTGGTTGGGTCGTGTTTTTGTTTATGACGCTATACGATCTAATCAAGGAATTATTAATGACTTATTTTAGTGAGAAAGCTTTTTCTGAGATGACGTATCGTACGAGAAATCAGTGCATATCATGGTATACTTTCAAAAAAAGAATGAGGAGAATAAGAGATGCCCACATTGATGCCAGCAAGTTTAACGAAAGATTTAGCTCTAACGGTTTACAATGATGGATTTGCTTTAGTTAAAGAAATCCGGACCATCCCACCGCTATCTAATGACCACCTCATCCACTATTTAGACGTTCCACAGCTAATTGAAACGAACTCCCTTCAAGTAAAGGGGTTGCAAGTGGCTGAACTTAATTATGAATATGACTTAGTTGATAAGTTTAAGTTGCTTGAGAAATATGTCGGCCATGAAATCAAACTCGTCGACAAGGAGACGGGAGTAGAAAAGCCGTTTCGATTGTTAAGTGCACAAAATGGTTTAGTACTGGAAGACCTCCAGACGCATGAAATTGTTTTAGACGCAGAGGGTGAAACTCGGTTACCCGCCCTACCGGATGGTCTTATTTTAAAGCCGACACTTGTATGGCGTATTCGAGAACAGACTGCTGAGGATGCGAGGGTAACCTACTTAACGCGTGGACTTAGTTGGGATGTAGATTATGTAGCTCAAATTCGAGAGAATGATTTTGACTTAACAGGGTGGGTTACATTAGTAAATAATTCTGGCATGACTTATAAAGACGCAACTTTAAAATTAATGGCAGGAACCGTAAATCGAGCACCAGGTAGAATGGACAAAAATATCGTGTATACCACAATGGAAACATATGATGCTCAACCGGAACATCAAGCCTTTGCTGACTATCATTTATATACCTTGCCTGAAAAAGTTACTGTGAAAGATCGTCAACAAAAACAAGTGAAACTTCTTACTGCTTATGATATACAATCAAATACAGTCTATGAAGTAGATTCATATAGTGACCATCCAACTGTGTATTTCACTTTTCTCAACGAATCAGCAAATGAGCTAGGTATCCCCCTACCAATGGGAAGATTCAAGCTGTATAAAGAAAATCCGAGGGATGGATCATCTGAATTTATTGGGGAGGATAGTATACCTCATACAGCTGTTGGTGAGTTAGTCCGGATTGAAGCAGGGGAAGCCTTTGATATCACGGTAGAAAGTGATGTTGTGGCTGAATATAAAAAAGATGGTTTTGAATTTGAAGAGGTGGAATACTACATTCGCAATCAAAAGGATCAATCAATTGAGTTACTGATTAATCACAGCACGAGTTATGGCATATTTGAAGTGATTGAAAGCACACATGAGTGGATAAGAAAAAATGGCGATATCCAACTTATCGTACCAGTCCCAGCAAAGTCTGAAGTGAAAGTAGCGTTTACTATTCGGTATGACCGTATGCAAGACGTGAAGGTAATCTAACACTATGAAAAGAATTAGTATGAGCACCCTAATCCTAACAATTTATACACTACTAGTGGTTTATTTCGGAGTCAGTACATTTCACTGGCTCCAAACATGGGACATTCCCATACATCCAGTGATGTTCGGAATGATTTGGTTTGTCTTTGCATTTGGTTATGTTATAGGTAAGTTCAGTCACGGTTTTAAGTATTTCAGTTTAGCAGGGTCGTATTGGTTCATCGTGATGCAATACGGCTTAATTTTATTTCCCATTACAACAATTATTTATATGATTTGGCCATTGGAGCAAACCATTTTTCTCCTTGGAAACATAGTCATCACTATCTTTTTAGGCATCTTCCTTGTAGGGACATATTTAGCGTATTCTCCAGTCGTCCTGCATAAAACAATTCACGTCAAGAAGAATGCTGGTCCGATTCGTGAGCTGAAGGTGGTACTAGCTTCTGATTTTCATTTAGGTTTATTGTCGAATAAAAAGCACTTGAATCGATTCGTTCAATTAGCAAATAAAGAAAATCCCGATATTGTGTTACTAGCAGGTGATTTAGTAGACGACGATCCTATATGGTTTGTAAATGATGGGATGTCTGAAGTGATGAGACAACTAAAATCGTCATATGGTGTTTATGGGGTAGTTGGAAATCATGAGTACTACGGAAAGAAGATACCTCTTTTAGTAAAAGAAATGAAAGAGGCTGGCGTACACATGTTGCTGGATGAAACCATTTGTATCCATGAGGCGTTCTATCTAACGGGAAGAGAAGATGCAACGAACAGAAACCGAGCGTCTTTAGAAGCGTTGAAACCTAATGAAAATAACCTGCCTTGGTTTGTAATGGATCACACACCTTATAATTTAAATACACCTGCTAAGCATGGTGTTGATGTACATGTATCCGGTCATACTCATCGTGGTCAAATGTGGCCCAACCATTTGTTCACACGCCGTTTGTTTGAACTCGATTACGGGTATAAGCATAAAGATTCCATGCATGCCTTTGTCTCCTCAGGTTTTGGATTCTGGGGACCACCGCTCCGCATAGGTTCACGTTCCGAGCTTTGGTCAATTACCGTCACATTTTCTACGAAATAAGCAGTAGGAAAATCAAGTTAAACTTGGTACGATAGATGTTGAATAAACATTAGCCTGGAGGCTGAACATGGAGAATTGGATTACAGATATTATGAGCCAGTACGGCTACATAGGTATATTTTTCCTCATTATGCTCGAGAATATCTTTCCACCTATTCCATCTGAAGTTATTTTGACGTTTGGGGGTTATATGACCACCCAATCAGAAATGACGGCGGTGGGAGTTATTTTAGTTTCAACAGCAGGTTCTGTTGCAGGAGCGATTATTCTCTATGGAATAGGCTTGCAGCTTGATGTGGCACGCTTAGAAAAAATCGTTGATCATTATGGACGTATTTTACGTTTAACCAGAAAAGACATACACAAAGCGGATAGTTGGTTTGATAAATATGGCATCTGGACAGTTTTATTCTGCCGATTGATTCCGTTGATTCGTAGTTTAATTTCGATTCCTGCCGGTATGTCTAATATGAAGTTTGGATTATTTTTATTATTTACGACATTAGGAACACTTATCTGGAATACGATTTTAGTATCGGTTGGAGCGGCTGTTGGCGATAACTGGGAATCAATCGTTAGTGTCATGGATTTTTATTCAAACATTGTTTACATCCTGCTTGTACTTGCAGGACTTGCTATAATTTGGTGGTACTTACAATTTAGAAAAAGAAGAGCATAAGGAGATTTTATGGAACTATTTGAGTTACTAAAAGCGTTAATATTAGGTTTTGTGGAAGGAATGACGGAGTTCGCTCCTGTGTCATCAACTGGTCATTTAATTATTGTGGATGGCATGTGGTTAAAGACAGAGGAGTTTCTAGGGAAGTACTCAGCCAACTCATTTAAAATTTTCATTCAGTTGGGTTCAATCCTTGCAGTTGTGGTAGTTTTTTGGAAAAGATTATTAAGTCTAGTTGGACTCTATAAAATGAAAGACACGAAATCCAATTCTCAATTAAAATTAACTCACGTTATCATGGGTTTAATACCAGCAGGTGTGCTAGGCATTTTGTTTGAAGATTATATTGATGAGTATTTGTTCTCTGTTGAAACCGTATTGATTGGGTTAGTCATCGGAGCGATTCTCATGATTGTAGCAGATAAATTTGGTCCTAAAAAACCAAAAACACAAACGCTTGATCAAATTACATATAAACAAGCGTTCACTGTTGGTCTTGTTCAATGTTTGTCGTTATGGCCAGGATTTTCACGATCAGGAGCTACCATTTCAGGTGGTGTATTGTTCGGCATGAATCACCGGACTGCTGCCGATTTTACGTTCATTATGGCTGTTCCTATTATGATTGGAGCAAGTTTCATCTCGCTCTTAAAGAATTGGAATGATATTGAACCAAGCCATTTATCGTTTTATATCGTCGGATTTGTTAGTGCCTTTGTCTTCGCTATGATTTCTATTAAATTCTTCCTGAAACTTGTCGCGCGTGTTAAGTTAACACCATTTGCGATCTATCGTATCATATTAGCTGCCGTGTTATTTTTTATTATCTATATGTAAAAATGAATTAAAAGCGGTCTCAAGTTGAGGCCGTTTTTTTCTATCTCTACAATGCGAGAATATCGATAGTAAGTGATTAGTGAATCCTAACAGTAACGTAGAAGTTGGCTTGTCAACTGCTACCTAATTAGCTCTTTTTTTACGCATTTGAATTGTGTGGAAAACGTGAATTTTAGAATAGTGCGCTCGAATTCGAGAATAGGGTCGATGAATTCAAGAATATCCACATCGAAATAGAGAATGAGTGTCATCAATCCTTGAATACGACCCGTGAAATGGAGAATACGATCAAAGAGGAAGGTGCTGGAAAAAATATTATAAGTAAAAGCTAGTGATATAGAGGGTTATTACTACTGGCTGACTTTCCCTCTATTGTATCCCAAAACACTATATGTTAGATTGAATAGTATGTAAAACACAATATATAGTATGCGTAAGAAAAAACGGTACCAGAAATGGTTTAAAAGGGAATTCGGTATATGCCGAAGCTGTCCCCGCAACTGTAAGTGCAACGACTGTACAAAGACCACTGTGTGAGAGCATGGGAAGGTGTACGGAAGGGTTATGCATGAGCCAGGAGACCTGCCGCTTTTTCGATTAAGCAACACTTTCTTCGGGGGTTGAGGAGTGGAAGCGAGCTAGCAGTAGCGAGCAATTTTCCATTTTCTCGCGAACCAGTTAAACTCCTTTCCATTCTTTCATTCATGAGCGATGGCTCAGCCCGAAGAGGCTGAGTCATCGTTTTTTGTGTTTTGACAAATTAAAGGAGGAATACATATGGTGCAAACTATTTTATCTAAACAAGAAGCAATAATTGATCAATTACTTACGATGTATGAAGTAGAAGAAATTATGCCGTTAAGGCAAGCGCATGAAAAGTGGATGAAAAGGAATCCAACAGGTACGGATTCAGAATGGTCAAATGCAATGGTATTAGAATCACTTAGTCATATAGATGAGGAGGAACCATATTGGACATTTGTAGCTGCCCGGATTTATTTGAATCAAGTGTACAGTGACCAAGCGACAATACGAAAATGTTCTAACGAAAGTGTGTATGCAGAATTTTATAACCATATCCTTCAATTGTCGAACAAGGGGTTATATGATGTTCAACTTTTGCAAGCATATACAAAAGATGAAATTGACAATTTAAGCAAAGTTATTGAACCCGAGCGAGATACACTTTTTACATATATCGGATTAAAAACATTGATGGATCGATACGTGGCTAGAGATTATGATAAAACAGCTACTGAGCTCCCTCAAGAACGATGGCTCATTATTGCCATGACGTTAATGCAAAATGAAACAGAGAATCGCATAGAAAAAGTCAAAGAAGCTTATTGGGCTATGAGTAATCTTTACATGACAGTTGCTACACCAACACTCTCAAATGCAGGAAAGCCTCATGGGCAGTTATCGAGCTGTTTTATTGATACAGTCGACGACAGTCTACAAGGAATTTATGACTCCAATACAGATGTTGCAACCTTATCAAAATACGGGGGTGGAATAGGAGTATATATGGGGAAAGTCAGAAGTCGTGGATCTTCCATTCGGGGATTTAAAGGTGCATCGAGCGGTGTGATGCCTTGGATCAAACAGTTGAACAATACGGCGGTCAGCGTAGATCAACTTGGTCAGAGACAAGGTGCCATTGCCGTATATTTAGATGTTTGGCATAAAGACATCCTCCCATTTCTTGATTTAAAGCTAAATAACGGGGATGAACGTATGCGTGCACATGATATTTTTACAGGTATAAGTCTACCCGATATCTTTATGGAAAAAGTGGAAGCACGTGAAGAATGGGTTTTATTTGATCCTCATGAAGTACGAACTGTAATGGGTTTTTCTTTAGAGGATTTCTATGATGAAACACGAGGGACAGGTAGTTTCCGGAACAACT
Organism: Paenisporosarcina sp.; assembly: GCA_041551995.1. Classification (GTDB taxonomy): domain Bacteria; phylum Bacillota; class Bacilli; order Bacillales_A; family Planococcaceae; genus Paenisporosarcina. The sequence continues at coordinate 4,487 of JBFELW010000016.1, read as the reverse complement.
ACCTGGCTTGTGTAGCGGACAAGCGTCTGTCTAGAGAAGTTGTACCAGCTATCGATATTATGAAACGCATCATGAAAAGTCAATTGGAAACAGGAGTACCTTTTATGTTTTATCGTGACGAGGTAAATCGTAAGAATTCAAATAAACATGAAGGTATGATTTATAGTAGTAATTTATGTACAGAAATCTTTCAAAATATGAGTGCGACTGAATTCCAATCCATCACATTAGAAGATGATGTCATTGTAACTCGCCGTAAACCAGGTGATTTTGTGGTGTGTAACTTATCTTCTATCAATCTAGGAAAAGCAGTGCCAGCTAATGTGTTAGAGAGACTTATAAAAGTGCAAGTTCGCATGCTGGATAATGTCATTGATTTGAATATGATTCCTGTACCACAAGCGGAGCGAACGAATGCAAGATACAGAGGGATTGGTTTAGGCACTTTTGGCTGGCATCATTTATTAGCATTAAAAGGTATTCGCTGGGAATCAGATGAAGCTGTCGAGTTCGCAGATTCACTATATGAAGAAATTGCATATTTAACGATCCAAGCCTCTATGAAGTTAGCTTCAGAAAAAGGAACGTATCCATTATTTAATGGCTCCGACTTTCATACAGGAGAATACTTTGACGTACGTGGTTATACATCGACGAAGTGGCGAGAACTTCGACTAGATGTAGCGACTAATGGGATGCGAAATGGATATTTAATGGCTGTAGCACCGAATTCATCCACATCTATATTGGCAGGTAGTACGGCAAGCATTGATCCTATCTTCCAAAAAAGTTATTCAGAAGAAAAGAAAGATTATAAAATCCCTGTAACTGTTCCTGATTTAAATCAAGAGACGACATGGTTTTACAAGTCTGCCTACTTTATTGATCAACACTGGACATTAAAACAGAATGCAAAACGTCAACGTCATATCGATCAAGGTATATCATTGAATTTATATGTACAAAACACGATCAAAGCGAAAGAATTACTTGATTTGCACATTGACGCATGGGCAAGTGGATTGAAAACTACCTATTATGTACGTTCCACATCCATTGAGTTAATGGAATGTGAATCTTGCTCTAGTTAAGGAGGATATCAATGACGACGATTAATAAACGAAAGTTAATGGATAAACATGCACCAAACCGTTCCACAGGTATTGTAAATGGCTCTTCTTCGAATGTCTTAAATTGGGATGATGTCCGTTTTAGCTGGGCGTATCCAAAATATAAACGAATGCTCGGTAACTTTTGGACGCCATTTGAAATCAATATGGGTTCGGATGTCAAACAGTTCAGTTCTTTGAAAGATGCAGAGAGAGAAGCATTTTTAAAAATTATTGGTTTGTTAGCATTACTTGATAGTGTGCAAACAGATTTTGCCGGGAAAGTTGCCGATTATCTAACTGATTCAAGTTTGAATGCACTTATGATTATATTGGCACAACAAGAAGTCATTCATAATCATTCTTATTCCTATGTATTATCAAGTTTGGTATCAAAGCAAGAACAAGATCGTGTATTCGATACATGGAGAACAGAAACCGTTTTAGAAAAACGAAATGACTTTATTATGAAGGGATACCAAGACTTTTCAGAGAAGCCAGAAGTGGATTCGTTATTAACGGCAATTGTCTATGATGTTATTTTGGAAGGATTATTTTTCTATTCCGGATTCGCATTTTTCTACCATCTAGCACGTCATCAAAAGATGGTAGGTACTAGTACGATGATTAACTACATTAACCGTGACGAACAAATTCACGTTGACTTATTTGTTAAAATCTATCAAGAGTTAATGCAAGAGTACCCTGACTACAATACGAAAGAGCGTGCAGATGAAGTTGAATTGATTTTTAAAGAAGCAGCTCAACTTGAGATTGAATGGGCTCGGGAAGTCATTGGTGAAAAAATTGATGGGTTGGATGTTGAGGACATAGAGGCATACATTTACTTTTATACAAATGTTCGTTGTTCTCAGCTCGGATATGAAAAACCATTCCCTGAATATCGAAAGAACCCATTAAAATGGATTAAAGCATACGAAGAAGTTGACCTAGGCAAAACAGATTTCTTTGAACAAAAGTCACGTCAGTATGTAAAAGTAAACATAAAAGACAATGGATTTGATGATTTATAGAATTTGATGGCTTCAAGTGGAAGCTTGGTTGTAACGATAAGACCTTACGTTGTAATTTCAGGGCAGTACGTTGTAAAAATAGAGATCTACATTGTGAAAATGAATTTTGTTCATATTAATCAAGAAGATAGGGGCGGCCGTTTTTTCAACAACTGCCGCCTTTTCTAGTGACAGAAAGGATAAGATTCTTTCATTTCAATAAAATCAAGACATATAAGAGGATACAAGTAACAGATGTGGAATTGTATGAAGAACCAGAGGAAAGAGGGATGTAAATGGAAGAGATGAATATCGCAATTCAAGATGTATACCCGGATGATTTTGCTTGGTGTTACGGTTGTGGGCGGTTGAATAAAGACGGATATCATTTCAGGACATTGTGGAATGGAGATCAAACGGTGTCTTATTATAAACCTGTAGAAAGTCATATGGCATTACCTGGATTTGTATACGGTGGATTAGTGGCATCCTTTGTTGATTGTCATGGAACGGGTTCTGCTTCGCTTTATTTACATCGTAAGAACGGACACGAACCTGGAGATGGAGAAGAACCTCCTCGCTTTGTGACAGCTTCCTTGCATGTGGATTATGTAAAGCCTACTCCTCAAGGTGTGGAATTAAAGGTCATTGGAACAGTGGAAGAAATTCATCCGAAAAAATATAAGGTGCATGCTAAGGTATACGCTGGTGACGAACATGTTGCGAATGGAGAAGTGGTAGCAGTTGTTATGCCTGCAGGATTTGCTCAAAAATAGAGGAGATGATTTCGTATGAAACCAGTGACACCATATTTAACGTTTTACGGTAAGGGAAGAGAGGCCGCTGCTTTTTATGCAGTAACATTTGGTTTAGAAAATAAAGAAATGCATCGATATGGGGATAGCGATTTTCCATCACCACCTGAAGCTGCTGATTTTATCATGCATTGTCATTTATCAAATGGAGAATTTTCCCTTATGTTAGCGGACTCAGTAGATCAGGGAGAATCAGGCGCGACTACTATTTCTTTGCTCATTGAATGTGAGAGTGAAGAAGAGATCGAACGTTTGTATAAAGCGTTGCTTGAAGATGGTGCTACCGTTATGGAACTTCAAGATACATTTTGGGGCGCTAAGTATGGAAAAGTGAAGGATCAGTTCGGATATACATGGGATTTGAACTTCGAAAAAGAGAAATAAATGATACAACGAAAAAACAAGCCAATGACAATCTGGCTTGTTTTTACCATTATTTGTTTTTCGTAATGCTGAAACCTGTTTGTTCAAGAGCATATCTAACACCGTGCTCTAATGTGGAGAAGAACTGTATATTTTTCAAATCTACTTGTGCATTAGTGATTTGTAGTGAAAGCGATGGGGAAATGCCGACTAGAATACAACGTCCACCAATTAGATTTATGGCAAGTACCAACCGTTGAAGTCCATGAATCGTAAAGTCATCAAATGTACTGATTCCCGTTAAATCAACTAGTAAGTATTTTGCTCGTCTGGCAGTGAATTCATTTAATGCTTTTTCATTCAACTCTTCAAAACGATGATCCGTGAATTTTCCTATTAATGGAAGAACGAGAATATCCTTTAGTACAGGTATAATTGGTGACGATAAATCTTTTACGAGTGCGGCAAGTTCTTCTGTACGCTCCTTGACCTTACTTTCTAACTCATTTATGTAGACCTGTTCTTTTTTCCTTGCTAAGTTATGAATATTCGCTGAAGCTGTAGTAGTAGAAGTGAAAATTTCTACTTCGTCGTACTCATTTTCGGAAAGTTGGCTTTGATTAATTTTAAACCACATATTTTCTTTGAATAGCCCACTGAAAACTCCGGCCCAATGACTTGGAAGAAGCACGCCTGCTTGCTCCTTATTCATCGATTCAAAAATTCGATGTTCCCAGCTATTCTTTAAATGAACAATGACTTTCTTCTCTTCTAGTGAAAAGTAATCAATTTTCACATTTCCCCAACCAGCATTTCTATAAATATTGACATATTCATTTATTATTTCTTCGATATCATATCGGTCAGCGTAATAAGAACTGACCAAATGGCCCATTCTAAAACCGGTTGCTTCAAAAACGGTGGTTGACACGTCAGTGCCAGATACTTCTTCTATAGTTTTTAGAAACAGTTCGATGGCTGAGTCCCAAAATAGCAGAGCTGGTGCTCCATCAAATGTAAATAATCCTTCTTCTTTATTCCATACAAACTCGTTGTTATTTATCTTAAATTGTGCAAATGAGTCAGACATCAAGGGAACCTCCTAAAAGCTATTGCTTTTAAACAATCATATAGGAATGAGGAGATTCCTTCAACATCTGGATGTCGGTAGGTTTCTAAGTGGAAAT
>JBFELW010000015.1:0-13223 GCA_041551995.1 Paenisporosarcina sp. | reverse complement strand
GCACCAAGATCATCACGGAAGGAAGCTTCCATTTTCACTTCGCTCTCGTCCACTCCTAGACGATCAACGATTACTTTTGTTACACGCTCAACTACTGTTGCCAATATAAGTCACCTCCCCTCAAATAGTATACAAGAAAGTCAATCGATTACATAACCATTCCACCATCAACATGTAAAGTTTGTCCTGTAATATAGTTTGAATCTTCAGAAGCTAAGAACACAACAGCTTTTGCAACATCTTCTGGGTTCCCAAGCTTCGATAACGGAATCTGCGTTAACATTTGTGTTTTTACTTCTTCTGGTAATTGTTCTGTCATCTCTGTTGTAATAAATCCTGGAGCGATGGCATTAACATTGATGTTTCGACTTGCCAGCTCTTTCGCGGTCGTTTTCGTTAATCCAATGACACCAGCTTTAGCAGCAACATAATTTGCTTGACCAGCGTTGCCAGACACACCAACAATAGAGGCAATATTTATAATTCTTCCAGCACGTTGCTTCATCATTTGTCTCGTTACTGCTTTAGTACACAAGAAGACACCTTTTAAATTGGTGTTAATCACATCATCCCACTCAGATTCCTTCATTCGCATTAAAAGATTGTCTCTGGTAATTCCTGCATTATTCACTAGTATATCAATTGAACCAAAGCGTTCCATTGTGGCTGCAATCATTTCTTTTACACTTTCAGAATCTGCTACGCTAGCTTGAATAGCAAATGCTTCTCCACCAGCCGCTTCAATTGCTTTTACAACTTCTTCAGCCTTGCTTTGACTCCCACTATAGTTTACGGCTACACGTGCACCTTCTTTTGCTAAGTATTTAGCAATTTCAGCGCCTATTCCGCGTGATGCTCCTGTAACAATAGCCGTTTTCCCATCTAATTTCCCCATTAAGACCACTCCTTCGAAGCTTCTATTACTTTATCAATCGTTTCAATATCGTAAGCTGGGTATACATGAACTGTACGATTGATTTTCTTCACTAACCCACTTAATACTTTTCCAGGTCCACACTCTATAAAAATGGTGACACCCTCTGAAAGTAGCGTCTGAATACATTCTTCAAATCTAACAGGTGAATACAACTGGTGAACGAGTAAATCTTTCATATCTTCAGCTTTTGTATTGGGTAATGCAGTAACATTCGAAATAACTGGTATTAATGTGTCGCTCATCTTCAAGTTTGATAATGCTTTATCAAGCTTAGAAGCAGCTGGACGCATTAACTCTGAATGAAATGGGCCACTTACATCTAACGGTATTGCTCTTTTAGCACCAGCTTCCTTCGATTGTTCACATGCTTTTTGGACACCTAGTTTTGTTCCAGAGATGACAATTTGCCCTGGACAATTTAAATTTGCTAATTGAACCGTATCGCCTTCTAGAGTCACGGCATCTGTTACAGCTTTTAATGATATTTCATCTAACCCAAGGATCGCAGCCATTGCGCCTTCTCCAGCTGGCACTGCTTCATTCATAAACAACCCACGTTCATGAACAATTTGCACGCCATCTTCAAAGGATAAAACACCAGAAGCGACTAGGGCGGAATATTCCCCTAAACTATGCCCCACCGTAAAGTCAGGCTTAATTCCAGCACGTTGCAGTATATCTGAAATCATTGTACTTGTTGTCAGTAAAGCCGGTTGGGCGTTATAAGTATAAGTTAAGTGTTCACCCGGACCTTCCAACATAAGCGAAGATAGCGGAAATTCTAATTGTCTATCTGCTTTTTCGTAATATGCTTTGTTCGAATCACTGTGTTGAACAAGCTCAGAACCCATACCGACCACCTGTGAGCCTTGTCCGGGAAATAAAAAAGCAACCTTAGTCATTTCGATGACCTCCTGCAATGGTCGTATAAATTGTGCCGCATACATCAAACTCAACCATGGTGCGAGCTTGTCGTATGGCATTCATTACTGCGTTGGCGTTTGAAGATCCATGTGCTTTGATGACAGGCGCTTTCAAACCAAACAAAGCAGCACCGCCGTATTCGGTATAGTCCATTTTGTTTTTCAAAGAACGCAAATCATCTTTCACTAGATATGCGGAAATTTTGGACTTTGTAGAAGATGTATATACTTCTTTTAGCATAGTGAAAAAACTTGAAGCCGTTCCTTCAATTGTTTTCAAGACCATGTTACCTGTAAAACCGTCTGTTACGACGACATCAGCAACACCCATCATTAAATCACGCGATTCCACATTGCCAATAAAATGAATAGGTGCATGTTTAAGTTCAGCAAATGCAGCTTTTGTTAATTCATTCCCTTTCGTTTCTTCAGTTCCAATATTTAGCAAGCCAACTCGAGGGCGTTCAATCCCACGAACTTTTGCTGCATAAATACTTCCCATAATTCCAAATTGAGCTAAATGTTCTGGTTTCGCATCTGAATTTGCACCTAAATCTAGCATGACAAACCCTTGTCCATCGATAGTTGGTAGGGTTGGAGCTAGAGCAGGTCGATCAATGCCATCTATACGACCAACAATAAATAATCCTGCAGCCATCAATGCACCCGTATTCCCTGCAGAAACACAAGCATCAGCTTCACCGCTTTTAACGGCTTCTGCCATTTTCACCATAGATGCATCTTTTTTTCGTCGGATAGCACGAACTGGCTCGTCATCTGAATCAATTTTTTCTGTTGTATGGATAAACGTTAATCGACTGTGTTCTTTCAAGAAAGGGTTAACTTTGTCAGCGTGCCCGTACAGAAGGATTTGTATATCATCAAATTGGTTTAGAGCAGCATACACACCTTCTATTATCTCTTTAGGTGCATGGTCTCCACCCATCGCATCAACTGCTATTTTCATATTATTTCACCCTTTTTGTACGTTTGTTCGATACATCTCAAACTGCCCGGTAAAAACTACCTCGTTTTCAACAGTTGAGGTCACTTCAACAAACGTTCGATTTTTATCTTGATTCTTATGTATGACAATTGCTTTTGCAATCACACGATCTCCCGTTTTTACGGGTTTGACGAATGATAAATTCGAAGTAACTGTTAAAGCTAATTCATCGTTTATAACAGCTACTGCAAGTGAGTTCGCTTGGGCAAATAAATGGTGTCCACGAGCTATATCATTGCGTTTAAAAACATGCTCTGATTTGACATCAAATATAGAAATAGCACGTTCATCTAATTCAATATCTACCATTTCCCCTATAACCTCATTTAGAGGCAATGAACGAACTTCATCCTCAAAGGACTTCGATGCAACGTGTTTAATACGTTCTCGAAGTTCAGGTATCGATAATTCCAATCGATCTAACCGGACTGTTTGTACACTCACACTAAAGTGTGAAGCTAAATCTTCATCCGTTATAAAAGGATTGGCTTCTATAGTTTCAATCAGACTTTTTTGTCGCTCTCTTTTCGATTGTTTCATGAGTTCACCGTCCAGTATTAGCACTTGGTACTAATATCAGTATATAAATACATAAAAAAGAATGCAAGGATTGTCTAAAATAGATATTCAAATCGAGAAGAAAAACGATTACATAAAAGTGTCCTTACGGGTTATTACATAAAGACGTAAACGACATTTCTTTTGACGAGTTGAATTAAATTTAAACAACCTTACATTCTATTAATCAATTCGATCACCTTCGAGTGCGCCTGAGCTTTCCAAATACAGACGTAAACAAGCAGTATCATTTGAAGTCCAGAACTCCTCTGAGGCTAAATATCTTTCTGCATCTTGTCTTGCCGTATCGAGTGCTCGATAGTCATGTACAAGATCAGCCATCTTAAATTCTGGCATGCCACTCTGTTTTCTTCCAAAAAAGTCTCCGGGTCCTCGAAGTTCTAAATCTTTCTCAGCTAAACGAAACCCATCATTCGTTTCAGTCATGGACATCATTCGTTCTTTTCCTTCCTCTGTTTTCGGGTCTGCTAGAAGAACACAGTATGATTGTTCATTTCCACGTCCTACACGTCCTCTTAGCTGATGGAGTTGCGCCAGACCAAATCTTTCTGCGTCATATATAACCATAAACGTTGCATTTGGAACGTTCACTCCTACTTCGACAACAGTGGTCGACACTAGGACTTGAGTCTGACCTTCACTGAATGAACGCATGACTTCCTCTTTTTCATTTGAATGTAGCCGTCCATGCATAAGACCCACTTTAAACTTTTGATGAAAAATAGACGTCAATTGTTCATACACTTCTACTGCATTTTGAACATCCAGCTTTTCAGATTCTTCAATAAGAGGACATATCACATAAGCTTGTTTACCGGCTTTTAGCTCAATTGCCATTCGTTTTAGCGTTTGGTCAAATAGCTCTTTTTTCACCCAGTGTGTTTCAATTTCTTTTCTGCCAGCAGGCATTTCATCAATGATGGATACATCCATTTCACCAAAAGCCGTTATGGCAAGGGTTCTTGGTATTGGCGTAGCTGTCATAAACAACACATCTGGACTAATTCCTTTATCACGCAATACTCTTCTTTGTTCGACACCAAATCGATGTTGTTCATCAGTTATCACTAAACCTAGACGATGAAACTCGACATCAGGTTGAATCAGAGCGTGAGTACCAATTAAGAGATCAATTTCTCCTTGGCGTAACTGTTCCAACAAGATTCTTCTTGCCTTCACTCGCGTTGAGCCTGTCAATAAAGCGATTCTTACACCTACAGGAGCCAACCATTCATGAAGAGAAGCAGCATGTTGTTCCGCTAGAATTTCAGTAGGTGCCATTAATGCTCCTTGATAACCTCCACTTATAGCTGCGTACAATCCGATAGCAGCAACCACAGTTTTACCTGACCCCACATCCCCTTGTAGAAGTCTGTTCATACGGTGAGGTTCTTTTAAATCTTTGCAAATTTCATTTACCACTCTTTTTTGATCATTTGTTAACTCATAATGAAGGGTATAAATCATATCTTTTAACTTATGTATATCGTAAGGGATCGAAATACCCTTATTTTGTTCTTTTCTCACTTTTTTTATGGCTTGCATTTTTAATTGAAACAGCAGTAGTTCCTCGTATACAAATCTTCTTCTCGCCTGTTTTACTTGCTCTGCATCTACTGGGAAATGAACGCCTTCTAAGGCTTCATGAACAGGTAACAACTTATAATTGTCTCTCGCTTCTTGAGGTAAGCAATCTACTATTGTTGGACCAATTTCAAGAAGTGCTTGTTTCATAAATTTACGAAAAGTTTTTTGGTGCATGTTCCCTTTAAGACTATAAACAGGTTCAAAATCAACCTGCTCCGTTTTGGGACCACTTGAATAATGACTTACATTAATGACTTGTCTGCCTCTGTCCCATTTACCCGTGACTGTAATGATCATACCTACAGTTAGTTTATTCTTTAAATACGCCTGATTAAAAAAGACGACTTTAATTAAATGTGGACCTGTAAGTAAACGTACTTGCAAACGCGTTTTATTTTTCCCTAAAAAAAGAACGGAAGGCTCGCTATCGACCCTTCCCTCCACTGTAATACGTTCATTGTGCGGTGTTTCCGCAATGTTTTTCAATCGAAAGTCTTCATGTCGATAAGGGAATGTCATAACCATGTCATGAAGTGTAGTTATACCCATATCAGCTAATGTGTTGGCCGTTTCGCTACCAATGCCTTTTAAAATGCTGACGGATTGCAGTGAATCCCTACTCACCTTTAACTGCAGCCTTGCCAAATATTTTCTCTGCTAATGCGATACCTGTTGGCGTAGCAGCCAGGCCTCCTTTAGCTGTCTCTTTTAATGCTGACGGCATAGATTGTCCAATTTTAAACATAGCATCGATGACTTCGTCACACGGAATGCGGCTTGTCACCCCAGCAAGTGCCATATCGGCAGCAACTAATGCATTAGCTGCACCCATTGCATTACGTTTCACACAAGGTACTTCAACTAAACCTGCAACAGGATCACAAACTAGGCCAAGCATGTTTTTCATAGTTATGGCGAAACCTTCCGCACTTTGCTGAGGTGTTCCTCCTGCCATTTCAACTATTGCTGCAGCAGCCATTGCAGCAGCAGAACCAACTTCTGCTTGACAGCCACCAGCTGCGCCAGAAATAGAAGCATTGTTTGCTACAACAAAACCAAAAGCGCCTGATGTAAATAAATAACGTATCATTTGTTCACGAGTTGGATTTAATTGATTTTGCACGGCAAATAATGTACCTGGAACAACCCCTGCAGATCCAGCAGTAGGCGTTGCACAAATCGTACCCATCGCAGCATTTACTTCGTTTGTTGCTACCGCTTTACTTACTGCATCAAGCAATAACATACCCGATAAAGGATTCCCTTGTTTCATGTAAGTTTGAATTAGAACAGCATCTCCACCTGTAAGGCCAGAAGTTGAATGTACACCTTTCAGTCCTTTTTCTACCGCTTCTTCCATTACGGTTAGATTTCGATCCATTTGATTCATGATTTCATCTCGTGTTCTTTTTGTAATTAACATTTCTTGTTCAATCATTATTTCAGAAATATATTTATCTTCTTGATTAGCTAACGCAACTAATTCTTTTACATTACGAAATAGAACTTTCATTCATAATTCCTCCCTCACTCTGCAATTTTCGTTACCTGTGTAATATATGGTAACATCGCAATTTCTTCTAAAATATGATCGTCAATTGTTTCATCTACTTCAATGACCATTAAAGCCATTTGTCCTTGTTCTTTTCGGGATACTTCCATATGTCCAATATTGATGTTTTGCTCTGCTAAACAAGTTGCTACTTTTGCGATACTTCCAGGTTGATCATCGTGGACAACTAGTATAGCGGGATGATTCCCTGAGAGTCGCAATGGAAATCCGTTAAGTTCAGTAATTTCTATTTTTCCGCCACCAATTGAAATACCTATTAACTCCATTTCCCCTTGATCATCACCAATGACAACGCGTGCGGTGTTAGGATGCTCTGTATGTGCACTTTCCGGAATAAATTCATAGGTCATGCCCACTTTTTTTGCGAATTCAAAAGATGTCTTGATTCGTTCATCGAATGTATCGTAATCTAGCAATCCACCAACTATTGCAATATCTGTTCCATGACCTTTGTATGTTTCAGCAAAAGAACCATATAAATGAATTTTTGCCCATTTAGGTTGTCTCCCAAACAAATCGCGTGCTACACGACCAATCCTAGCTGCCCCGGCTGTATGAGAGGAAGAAGGTCCAATCATTACAGGACCAATGATATCAAAAACTGATTTAAATTTCATGACAAGACCCCCTTGAAAATGGTGTTTTTAAAGTTTGAAAAATTTTTTGTCCTTCTAAGTCAATAATTTCACTTGAATGTATCTCTAGTAATCTATCTGTCATTTTACAACATTGTTTCTACCCTTCATTTTACATCATACTTTAGGTATTCACAAAAAGCATCCTAAAAAGTATGCGCTTTCATATGAATGTGCGTGGTTCAAAAAAACAGCGAATCAAAGGATTCGCTGCCATTTAAACTTTATTCAACAGAAATGATATATGGGTAAAGAGGTTGCTTCCCATTATATACCTCAACATCTACATAGGAGAAGTTTTCTTCGACAAATAATGCTAGTAAATCAGCAACTTCTTTCGTTACATCTTCACCGAATATAATTGTCACGATTTCTGAATCTTCATCAAGCAGGTTTTTTACTAGTGCCTGTGAAACTTCTTGAAGAGAAGGTGTTGCAACTACAATTTTCCCTTCTGAAATCGCCATGAAGTCATCTTTTTGAATTTCCACACCATCAATGGATGTATCACGGACTGCAAACGTAACTTGTCCTGTTTTTACATGCGCATAAGCTTCTGTCATATTGGATTTGTTATCGTCCACAGATACTTCAGGATTAAATGCTAATATTGCGGCCATCCCTTGAGGAACTGACTTTGTTGGAACGACAGCAGCTTCAATTCCAATCACTTCAGCAGCCTGTTCCGCTGCCATAATAATGTTTTTATTGTTTGGGAGTATAAGTACTCTCTCAGCCCCCACTGATTCAATCGCCTTCACGATATCTTCAGTTGAAGGATTCATGGTTTGACCACCTTCAATGACAACAGATGCCCCTACGCTTTTAAGTAAATCTGAAATACCTTCGCCCATTGCCACAGTTACCACTGCATAAGGTGTCTTTTTGACGGTTGCTTGAGGTGTTTCTCGTTTATAATCATCACCAACAATTTCCGCATGTTGTTGACGCATGTTTTCAATCTTAATTTTAATTAAGTCACCATACTGTTGACCAAAAGCGAGTACATCTCCCGGTTTCTCAGAGTGAATATGGACTTTAGCTATCTCTTCATCCGAAATAACAAGTAATGAATCTCCAAATTGACTTAAAGAATTACGGAAGTCATTTTCGTCAAATGGATGCTCAGCAATTTTTTCATCTTCGAACTTAACCATAAATTCAGTACAATAACCAAATTCAATATCTGCTGTATTCATAAATCCTTGCACATTTTTGTGATGCTCAGCACTAACTAAGTCGTCCATTGAATGGGCAGTTGTTTTCTCAGGTAATTTTTCACCTTTTAGACAAGCAACAAACCCTTCATAGACATATACAAGTCCTTGACCACCACTATCAACTACTCCTACTTCTTTTAATACAGGAAGAAGATCTGGAGTGCGATCCAATGAAGCTTTTGCTTCTTTTAACATTTCTTCCATAACAAAGATGATATTATCGCTTGTTTCTGCTATTTCCACAGCTTTTTTTGCCGAATCTTTCGCAACGGTTAAAATGGTTCCTTCAACCGGTTTCATTACGGCTTTATAAGCAGTATCTACTCCATGCTTAAGTGCATGAGCAAATGTTTTTGCATCGAGCGTGGCATGTGCTTCAATATCTTTACCAAATCCACGGAATAATTGAGAAAGAATAACACCTGAGTTTCCACGTGCTCCCATTAATAAACCTTTTGATAAGGCTTGTGCTGTTTTACCTATATGAGCTTGTGCATGGGCTTGTGTTTCTTTTGCGCCAGATGACATAGATAAATTCATATTTGTCCCCGTATCCCCATCAGGAACAGGAAACACATTTAAAGCATCTACATAATCTGCATTTTGAAATAAATGGTGTGCACCCATTTTCACCATTTCTGCAAATTGAATACCGTCTAAAGACTTCATATCTATATTTCCTCCTCTTACGGGTTCGTTACACGAACACCTTGCACATAAATATTTACGGATTTCACAGCTAATCCTAGAGTTTTATTTATTGTGTATTTTACTTTGGACTGAACTTGATAGGCTACTTCAGAAACTTTTGTTCCGTAACTAATGACTATGTACATATCAATGTGGAGGTCTTCACCTTGCTGACGTACTAAAACCCCTTTTGCAAAATTCTCTTTTCTTAAAATATCAGTTAAACCGTCTCTTATTTGATGTTTAGATGCCATTCCTACTATTCCATAGCATTCTATAGCTGCTCCTCCAGCAATTTGAGCCACGACATCGTTTGAAATATCAATTTGTCCGAATTCATTTTTCAATTCAATTGACATAGTGAATGCCTCCTTATAATCCATTTTGACTACCCATAATTGTACTACACAATGTCTGATTATAAAAGTAAACCTTTATATTCGTCTATATTTATCTGTAAAGGCTTTATTCTTGAAAGCATTGGAAAACATCTTGCAATGGACATCCTATTGTGGTAAATTATTAAAGTATGTGAAATATCGAACTGAAAAAAATCTTTCAGCTTCTTTTTATGAGGAGGAAATATAATGCCAAAAGTTTGTGTAATTACAGGGCGTAAAGCTCGTGCTGGTAATGCTCGTTCTCACGCTATGAACAAAACAAAACGTACTTGGGGAGCGAACCTACAAAAAGTTCGTATTCTTGTAAACGGTTCTCCAAAACGTGTATGGGTTTCTGCAAGAGCATTGAAATCAGGAAAAATTGAGCGCGTTTAATCTTCGTGCCCATAAGTAATGCCAGGCCGACAATTGTCAGCCTGGCATTTTTTCGTTTTTCCTTTTAGGTTTGTCTTGTTTGTGCATAAGGTTTAAACAAACTCTCGCAAAACCACTCACCATTTTTGGTAATCTAAATGTATAAACTCGCATACTTCCACTCCTTCTCACTCATCTGTGCTTCTTATAACTAAACATATGCCAGAGTTAAAGGAGATAGACCCTTCTTCGTTTAATAGTTCATTACTTGTAAACCGTGAATCTCCTATTTCAATCATTTCATTATGAACATCGTACTTCATGCCAGTTAAAGATACATGGGAGATAGCACCTTGAAATGCAAAGAATGAGATGTATGGAAAATGCTTATTCTTGGTCAGTGTATGTTTTCCTTGAGTCAAAAGAAATATCTCATTCCATTTGTTAAGAATCGTGAAAGATACTTGTCTATTAGCTGATTGAAATCGGTAAACACTATTAATCACAGCCATGAAATGATCTAAGCGTCCCCCCGTCACCCCAGTCAGGTAAATCTGTGACGGTTGATATTCCAACGCTTTTGTTATGGCCATATCTGTATCCGTTTCATCTTTATCGGCTGAGACAGGCACAATACCTGCCACCTTACTTGAAACAAAATCGTACTCCTCTTGCGATAAAGAATCAAAGTCTCCCACTGCCTCGTCAGGAATGATACCAGTGAGTAACAAATGCAATGCTCCTCTATCTGCGCCCACATACACCACTTCATCAAGATCCGTTAATTGCTGGAAATCAACCAATTCCTCTTTTGGTCCTCCTGCACAAATAATGACAGTCTTCATCTGTTAATCGCTCGTTCGCCTGCTTTTTTTATATTTTGCAATGCATTGGCTCGATCAGTTTGACTATAAATAGCTGAACCAGCGACAAACACGGTAGCACCTGCTTGCGCACAAGGAATGATGGTTTCCTCATTAATTCCACCATCAATTTCAATCTCAATGGCTAATCCTTTTTCTTGAATGATGTCTGAAAGTTGTTGGACTTTCGAAACAACTGAGTGAATAAATTTCTGTCCACCAAAGCCTGGGTTTACCGTCATGAATAACACCATATCCACATCCTCTAGCACATGTTGGATGGTTTCAATTGGCGTGTGAGGATTGAGGACAACTCCTGGTTTCACTCCAAATGATTTGATTAACTGAATGGTTCTGTGTAAATGACGGCAAGCCTCGACATGAACAGTAATGTAGTCGGCTCCAGACTTAGCAAAAGCTTCAATGTATTGATCTGGATTTTCTATCATTAAATGTACATCTAATGGTAGGTTCGTGATTGGACGTAATGCCTCAACTACAATGGGTCCCATTGTGATATTGGGTACAAAATGACCATCCATCACATCAATGTGAATTAGATCAGCTCCTGCCCGTTCAACTTCTTTAACTTCTTCAGCTAATTTTGAAAAGTCTGCTGCTAAAATAGATGGTGCGATTTTAATCATATTAATACCTCGGCTTTCGATCAGTAATTTCTTCTAAGAACTGTAGATAATGTTTGTACCGATACGCAATAATACTTCCAGTTTCAACACCAGTTTTGACTGCGCATTTCGGCTCTTGAACATGCATGCAACCTCTGAATTTACAGCTCTCTGCAGCTTTACGGAATTCTGGAAAGCAATAGGAAAGTTCTTCTCGTTCAATTTCATCAAAATCGAATGAACTGAACCCAGGTGTATCTGCAAGAAGTCCCCCACAGACCTCGAGTAATTCTACATGACGAGTTGTATGTTTCCCTCGGCCTAACGCCTCTGATATGACACCTGTTTTTAATTTAAGGGACGGTAATAATGTATTTAACAAAGTTGATTTGCCAACGCCCGACTGACCAGCTAATACACTTATTTTCCCTTCCAAAATGGGGGATAACTTTTCAAATAGTTCAGCCTCGTCTTTATATGTTTCAATGATTGTATACCCGATGTTTCGGTAGTCTTCAATGAATGGACGAACTTTTTCAAGTTCACTCTCTGACAATAAATCTGTTTTTGTAAAACAAATAATTGGTTCTACTTGAAACGATTCTACAATGACAAGGAACCGATCTAAAAGAAGAGGATTGAAGTCTGGTTCCTTTAATGAAAAAACAAGTAATGCCTGATCAATATTTGCAATTGGTGGGCGTACCAGCTCATTTTTCCTTTCATGGACAACTGTAATGGTTCCATCTGATGACCCTTCTACCTCATAATCCACATAATCGCCAACTAGTGGAGATATCCCACGATTCCTAAATACACCTCGTCCACGACATGTGATAAACTTTTCTCCATCTTGAACATAATAGAACCCACTTAGCGCTTTCCTGATTTGGCCTTTCGACATACAATTCCTCCTTAGTTATAGATCGTCATAATCGATTGTTTCTTGTGCGAAAACCGTCCCATTTCGATCTATTCGGTATGCTGCCTTTTGACCTTCTTCAATATCTAACTGGATTTGAACTGTCCTTGTCTCAGTTAAAATAAATTCTTCAGCAGGTTCAGCCATGGACTGATCTTGGTCTTGAATATAAACTCTAACTAATTGTTCCGTGCCGTCTTCATTAGGTTCATAAGGTATTTCTATTTTTTGGAAGAATGTTTTAATTGGTCTTTCTATAGGGCCTTTAGATGTGACGACATCTATATCACTACCTGGAGCTAATTTTGTTCTCACTTCAGGTTTTTGAGATATTACATTTCCAACTGGCACAGTGTCTGAAAAATCTTCTCGTACGATTCGGATATTAAAACCGGATGCTCTTGCATAATCATTTAACGCTTTTTCGTTATAACCTACTAAATCAATAACTGTTCGTAAGTCCTGTCCTTTACTAACAGTAAATTCAATATCTGTTTCTTCTGGCAGTATATCTGTTCCTGCAGCTGGTGATTGAGATAAAATGGTTCCTTCTGGTTCGTCTGAAAATTTTTCTGTTGTTTCTAATGATTTAAAGTTTCTAAATTCAAGTAAATCACTAACTTGATCAATATTTGACCCTACGTAATTTGCAAATACGGTTAATTCTTTTCCAAGTGAGACAAATAATTCTACACTCGAACCCTCATCACGTATTTTTCCTGCTTGCGGTATGCTTCGAATCACATGTCCTTGTTCAACCTCTTCAGATGATTCTTCTGTTTCTTTCGACACATCAAAACCAGAATCACTCAGGGTTTTTATGGCTTCTTCAAGTGAAAGATTGGATACGTCAGGTATTTCAATTCGTTTTGGACCGAAGAGATTTGGAAAAGCTATCATGATAATT
>JBFELW010000014.1:0-13710 GCA_041551995.1 Paenisporosarcina sp. | reverse complement strand
TCCGAAGGTAGGACTCGAACCTACGACCAACCGGTTAACAGCCGGTTGCTCTACCACTGAGCTACTTCGGAATAATGTTTCGAATGTAATCGACTTTTCTTATTATAGTGACCTCATCCACAATCGTCAACCTCTTTTACGCACTTTTCTTAAACAAATATTATTCTACTATTTTTAATCCTCCTGAACACTTGCTACATCTATATTTGCTGGTATTTAAACGAATCTTCCGTCTATATAGCTGACCACAGGATATACATCCATAGATATACATTTTGTTATTTTTCTTCCTTTTTATCACACCTAAGTTAGCACAGAATCGAGGTGCGTTTGTTTCTTTCATTAAATTTCTAAAGTCTTTATCTCTGTGTTTGAACCCTTTTCCTTCTATATGTAAATGATAGTGACATAGCTCGTGTCGAATAATTCCTTCTAACTCATCGATTCCATGAAGTTGAAGTGCTTTTGGATTGATTTCAATGTGATGCGCTCTTAACATATAACGCCCACCTGTCGTTTTTAGTCGAGCATTGAAATAAGCCTGATGTCGAAAGGGTTTACCAAAGATGGTTTCAGAAATTTTGCAGACTAGGCTATATAACTCTTCATTTGTCATTTCAATCATCCTTTACACTGTGCAAAACCTGCCCATTATATACAAAATGGGCAGGTTCCCTTTTATATGTTGTTCAAAAAAGTTCATCCATAGTTCTCATAGACTGTTAGCTCTGTTTTTGTGGCGGTAACATCGTTAAAGCTATACGGCCTTTTGTTTTTTCAATTTGTTCTACCCAAACTGTAACAATATCTCCTAACGCTACAACGTCTAGAGGGTGTTTGACAAAGCCTTTTTTTAATTTCGAAATATGAACAAGCCCATCTTGTTTAACACCGATGTCGACAAATGCACCAAAATCCACGACATTTCGTACAGTACCTTGCAATTCCATACCACTTACCAGATCTTCCATCTGAAGTACGTCAGTTTTCAATAAAGGCTGTGGAAATTGATCTCGTGGATCACGTGTTGGTCTTTTAATTGTATCGACAATATCACGTAAGGTAATTTCACCAACATCTAATTGTTCACTTAACTCTTTTATTGGCAGCTCATTCAGTTTTAACTCAGCCTCTTTTGTACCTATTTGTGTTTTAGACAATCCTACTGTCTTCAACACTTCTTCAGCTATATGATAGCTTTCTGGATGGATACCTGTCGCATCAAATGGATTTTCAGCTTCGGGTATTCTTAAAAATCCAATAGCTTGTTCGTATGTCTTCGCACCTAGTCTAGGAATTTTTTTTAATTGTGCTCTAGAAGTAAATTTACCATTTTCATTTCTCATAATGATTACATTTTCAGCCACTGTTTTTGATAGCCCCGCGACGTACTGCAAGAGGGATGCAGAAGCTGTATTTATATTGACGCCAACTTGGTTAACTGCTGTTTCTACAATAAAGGTTAACGAATCATTTAGTTTCTTTTGTGATACGTCATGTTGATACTGACCGACCCCTACTGCCTTAGGTTCAATTTTCACCAGCTCCGATAAAGGATCTTGAAGCCTTCTTGCTATAGAAACTGCACTACGTTGTTCTACCTGCAAATCCGGAAATTCAGCCCGAGCTGTGTCAGACGCGGAGTATACACTGGCTCCCGCTTCATTAACAATGACATAGGAAACATCACTTTCTACTTGCTTTAAGCAAGACACAATGAATTGTTCGGTTTCTCTAGATGCCGTTCCGTTACCAATAGCAATAATTGAGACTGGGTATCGTTTTAATACATCCAAAATACTTTTTGTTGACCCATCTACATCCATTCTTGGAGCATGTGGGTAAATAGCCGAAACCTCTTGTAATTTTCCAGTGTCATCAACAACAGCTAATTTACAACCCGTTCGGTAAGCAGGATCGACCCCTAGTACGACTTTCCCTTTTAAAGGCGGTTGCAAAAGTAAATTGCGTAGATTTTCAGAGAAGATATGGATAGCTTGAGTTTCTGCTTTTTCTGTTAACTCTGCTCGTATCTCTCGCTCAACTGATGGAGAAATTAATCTTTTATAAGAGTCTTCAATCGCTTCCTTTACTTCAGGTATCGAAGGTGAAGATGAGTTAATAGGAATCCATTCGTCAAGCATTATTCGAATAATACGAGTTAAAGGTGCTTGTATACCTACCTTTAGAATGTCTTCCTTCTCACCACGGTTTAATGCTAAGACTCGGTGAGGAACAATTTTCTTAACTGGTTCCTCATAAGCGTAATACATCTCAAACACACTTTTCTCATCATCTTGTTGCTTCTTAACTGCCGATTGAACCGTACCTTCACTACGTGTTAAGTTTCTAATTTTTTCACGCATCTGTGGATCGTCTGCAAATTGTTCCGCTAATATGTCACGTGCACCTTGTAACGCTTCTTCGATAGAACCTACTTCTTTATCTTCATTAATAAATGGTTTCGCTAAATCTTCTACCGAAGTCTTAGCGTAAGAAAATAACAGTTCAGCTAAAGGCTCGAGTCCTTTTTCTTTTGCTATCGTTGCTTTGGTTCTACGTTTTTGTTTATATGGTCTATACAAATCCTCTAAGCGTTGTAAAACTGTTGCAGCTTTGATGGAGGATGATAATTCTTCAGATAGTTTGCCTTGCTCGTCAATTAATCGAAGCACTTCCTCTTTACGTTGTTCAAGTTGTTGTATGTATCGATAGCGATCTTCTACTGCTTTTATTTGTACTTCATCTAAAGAACCTGTAGCTTCTTTACGATAGCGAGCGATAAAAGGAACCGTATTTCCCTCTTCTAACAAATTAATGACTTGTTGAGCCTGATTAGGTTTGACGTTTGCTTCCTTAGCAATTAATTGCATCATTTGTCTCGAATCCATTTCTGCAACACCCTTTCTTTCCACATTCATTTATTTTAACATAAGCAAAGTTGAAAGCGTCTCTTCTGTTGCTCAATAAAACTTTTACGATGTTTACACACTTTGCACTGCTATGCACAAACAAAAAACCTATTCCATATTACTGGAATAGGCTACCGGCGATGAATGTTGCGTCATCACCATGTTCAATAGTATTAATAAGATTTTGATGTAAGTTAAAAGCTCCAGCACTACTTCTTAACGCTTCTTTGGGATTATTTAAAACAACGCCATCGGAGTGTAGTAAGAATAAGTCATCTGGCTTGTAGTCATACTTTTGAGTTCTTAACTTTTGTGGTCTACCAGATAAGTAACCCATAACAGGGAGTGGGTAAATCATTTTCGAATCATCTTTACGTGTCATGTAGAATTTAATATTCCCAACACAACTGTATTCAATTGTTTTCTGTGTAAAATCTACTTTGACAATCGCTACAGCTGCGCCTCTTTTATTAAGCATTAACTTATTACATCTCAGTAACAGTTCATCAATTGTTTCATTATGATGTTCTGCTAGAATTATTGGTATAATCTCTGAAGATTGCCTAGCTATTGGTCCATTACCTAAACCATCAGCTATTGCACACAAAAAGTAATGTTCGTTCATAAATGTAAAGTAAGTATCTCCACATTCATTATTTCCTTTTTTGGCTTCTTGGTAGACGAATACATCTAAATACGGGTGGCGTATGGAATCCATTATAATAAGCCACCACCAGCTGCTAAAATTGCATCCTGTAGCTTTTTAATAGCCTTACGTTGTAATCGAGAAACATGCATTTGGGAAATATCTAGCTTTTCCCCTGCTTCTTTTTGACTGAGTTGATCAATATATGTATATTGAATCACTTCTTTTTCACGTTCAGACAGAACACTAAGCGCATTGGCAACTAGTAGTCGCTGATCTGTTTTCTCGTATTCGTCATCTTGTTTACCAATAACATCAAACAAAGTAATTGTACTACCATCTGAATCCGACTCGAGAGAATGGTCCATCGATAAAGCTTGATAACTCTTGCCCATCTCCATCGCTTCTAAAACATCATCTTCGTCTACATCTAGGAATTCAGCAATCTCAATTACCTTCGGAGAACGTTGGAGTTCAGTCGTGAGAGTTTCAACGGAAGATTTTATGCGAGGCCCTAGTTCCTTAATGCGTCTAGGTACATGTACCGCCCAAGTCTTATCACGGAGAAATCGTTTAATCTCCCCGATAATTGTTGGTACAGCAAATGCCTCAAATGTTCTACCAAATGAAGAATCATATCTCCGAATAGCTCCAAGAAGTCCTAACATACCGACTTGAACAATATCTTCGTGATATGATTTCCCGTTTGAATATTTACGTGCTATCGACTCTACAAGCCGTTGATAGTTAAGCACTAAATTTGTTTGTGCTTCCTCATCTTCAGTCTCCTGATAGGTTTTAATCCACTCAAGAATTTGTTCTTTGGTTTGTTGATTAGGAGGAGATAGTTTCGACATTCTCTTCCACCCGCTCTTCTCCGACATACTTTGTCATAAAGACTGTTACGCCTTCTTGGTGGTGGACTTTTACATCATCCATTAATGTTTCAATCAAATAAAGCCCAAGTCCACCTTCGCGTAAAAATTCAACTTCTTGTTGTTCGTGGTAAGGTCCTACTTTAGCTTTTGTTTCTTCAAAGTTAAAACTTTTCCCATGATCAGCAACCATGATTTCGATTTTATCTTCATATAATGCGCAGCCAACGACAACTTCACCTTCGTCATCTCCAGCATAAGCATGTTGAACTGCGTTAGTAATTGCTTCGCTTGAAGCAATTTTCAAATCTTCAATATCATCATACGTAAATCCAATTCGACTAGCTAACCCAGATATCGTTAAACGCGCGACACCTACATATTGTGGTTTCGCGGGAACTCTAATTTCTACGTAATCAAAGGGTCTCATAATCAGTTACCACCTTTAGTGTCTGTCTCAATATCCATGATTTCACCCAGTCCAGTTATATCAAACAATCTTTTTAACCGAGCAGATAATCCAGTGATTTTTAGATGACCATTAATTGCGTTTAAGTTTTTAAAAAATGCAACTATCACACCTAACCCTGTACTATCCATGTAAGAAACTTCTGCCATGTTAATTTCTGCTTGCAGACCTTCTTGTAATTCAATTTCAGAAAGCTTTTCTCGAAGAATTGGAGCTGTAAATGCATCAATTTCTCCACTGATAAAGCCTTTTACTATACTATTGTCTTCTTTTAAAATTACTTGAATATTCATCCACTGACACCCCGTCCATCAATATATCTAATTATATACTTTTATCAATACCACTTAGAATCATGTTTCAAACATTTTAAGAGGTTTTTTTATAAATTACAAGCGTAAAATCATCACGAAGCTCAAAATTTTGCATTTTTTCAAGCTCTTTATAAACCATTTCTACCATAGTTTGAGCTGACTCATGTTTGACTGATTTAATTAATGAGGAGATAATCTCTTGCTCAATAAACCCTTCATCCGTTCGGCATTCAGTTACCCCGTCCGTCATCATGGCGACAAAATCTCCGGTTTTCATTTTCACGTCATGTTGGTTGTAGGTAACATTTGGAACTACACCTAACAATAAACCTTTTGCATGAAGCTCACTAAACTCATCTTTTTCAGAATCGAAAAAAAGAGCAGGTTCATGACCTGCAGAAGCATATGTGAAAATTGAGTTTTCAACATTATAACGTCCATAAAACATTGATATGAACATATCGTCATCGACACTTTTTTCAACAATACGGTTAATTACGTCTAGCACAATGGCGGGATTAGTATGAGAATCCTCAAGACTGTCCATCCCATATTTCACCATAGACATGCAGAGAGCTGCAGGAATTCCTTTACCGATTACATCGGCTACTGCTACACCTGCGTAGTCTCTGTTATCACTTAAGAAATAAGTATAGTCACCATTCATTTGTCTTGCTGGGACAGAAATTAAACCAATTTCTAATCCATCAATTGTCGGAACAGTAGTCTTTAATAATCTTTTTTGGACATTTGCAGCTAAATCCATTTCCACTTTCATTTCCTCTTGCTTTTGAAGAAGGCTTTGGTGTTCTTTCAATGCAAGACCGTAGCGAATCATCATTTCGATTAATAAATCAAAAGAATGCCAAACGTTGTTTGGCAATTCAGGAAACATTTCTTCTAATGAATTTTTATGAATACTAATGACTTCTTCAGGAGCAATATTTTTTTGAATAAATTGTCGACTGAAGTTCTGTCCTGCATATAAATTCTGCTCAGTTTGACGCATAACATACTGGCGCATAATTTCTTTATATTGCCCTTCAATTTCTCGAGGCATTTATAAGAACCCCCTTAACGAATCCATTTTGTTGCTTTTATAGTAGTTCCTTCCCCAAGAACTGTTTCTAACTTAAATTCATCCATTAAACGTTTAACACCAGGCATACCTGCACCTAAACCTCCTGAAGTAGAAAAACCGTCTTCCATCACTTTTCTTACATCTGGAATTCCTGGACCTTCATCTGATGCAATAATAACGATCCCAATAAGTCCGCCTTCTGTTATACGTTCAATTTCAATCTTTCCTTTTCCAGCGTATAAATAAATATTACGAGCAAGTTCACTGATTGCCGTTGTTATACGTGCTTGGTCAACGGTGCCAAAACCAACTTCTTTCGCCTCATTACGACCAAGTTGTCTTGCAGCTACAATGTCCCACTCCGTTAAAATCTCTACAGAAGAACGATACCCCATAATTAGGCCTCCAATTCTAGTTGGAGTTTTTCAAGGCCATTTTCTAAATCTAAGGCGGTCATAACATCCTCCAATCGAATTCCTAATTCGATAAGTGTAATGGCCACAGCTGGCTGAATACCTGTAATTACTACTTTTGCACCCATTAAGCCTGACATGCTAATTACGTCCCCTAAAACTTTCGCAATAAAAGAATCTATAAAGTCAATTGGTGTAAGGTCAATAACAACACCTCTTGCACTAGTTTCATGCATTTTATTTAATAAGTCTTCTTGAAATTGAATGGCTGTTTGATCATCTAGCTCCCATTGAATGGATACGATTAAGGTATCTTTTAATTTCAGAATCGGAATACGTAAATTCAATCTGCTTCCACCTCCACAATTTGACGGTTTGTCCAAGCTAATGCTTGTTCAACCCCTCGTTGTAATGTACTTGTTGTTGTGAAATCTTTTAAATTAATACCCAAAGTAACAATAGTTTGTGCAATTTCTGGTCTAATACCCACTAGCATACATTTCGCACCCACTAATCGGACTGCATCTGCAGCCTGAATAATATGATGAGCGACCATCGTATCAACGACTGGTACACCTGTAATATCTAATAATACGACTTCTGCACGATGTTTAACTACACCCTCAAGTAAATTTTCCATAATTAATTTCGCGCGTTCTGTATCAATTGTGCCTACCAAAGGCATGACCGAAATTCTATCAAAAACTGGGATTAAGGAAGCTGATAGCTCTTGGAGTGCTATTTTTTGTAATTGAACTGTTCGTTCCCATGTAGTTGCATAGGTGTCAACAATGCCATCTCTTATTGGTGAAACCCAACTAGCAAAAGTATTTACATATTCTTTCATATTATCATCAGTAATTATGCCATTTTCATTTAGCATGTCATATATTACGCGAGTGAAATGAGTAATTGCCTTCATTACAAATGAAATCGACCACCCAAAACGTACGACTTTATTTGTAAATTCATTTAAACGGTTATCAAAGTTATTATTGTCTTCAAAAAGATTGGAGATCATTAACTCTGCAAATTCACGGCTTGTCCGATCAATTACATCTTGCGACATAATTTGAAAAAAACGATCATCTGAATCTTCTTTCATCATTTGTTGCCATTTTAAAAGTATTTCCTCTAAATTATCCTGTATAAATGATGCTAATTGCTTATTCAGATTCATAATATGTAGAAATGCCTCCTCATAAAAAATATACCTATTTACATTGTAACGGAAAACTGTTAAGTACACACGTTTTTTATATCAACGGAAAAAAACATCAAACGGTAGAAAACCCGTTCGATGTTTTTTTTATGTATGACTTAAAATTTAACAAGGCCTAAACTAATTTCCAACGCCTCATCCACTTCTTCCATTAAGACATCATCCAGCTGCGTGATTTTATCAGTCAGACGCGATTTATCAATCGTGCGCAATTGTTCGAGCAAAATAACGGAATCCCGTTCAAACCCATACTTACTTGCATTGATTTCTACATGCGTTGGTAATTTTGCTTTTTGAATTTGCGCCGTGATTGCCGCAATGATGACTGTTGGGCTGAAACGATTTCCGATATCGTTCTGTATCACCAATACGGGTCGAGTTCCACCTTGTTCAGAACCGACCACTGGTGATAAATCAGCGAAAAAAACGTCACCGCGTTTTACGTTCAAATTTTCATCCTCCGCTTACGAGACGCTCCACAGTATGCTCCGCTTCGTATTCCAGATGCAAACACTCACTTGCAATGGATAAGTTAATATGCGACATCTCGACGTAGCCCTTGATCATCGCTTCTCGTATAAGATTTGGTTGAAGATGTTTTCCATTTTTTTTTGTGGAAATATAAACAAATTCTCCTGGCTCAGCCAGTTTTTGCTCTTTCTGCTCTACAAGATCGTGTACAAATTGCCTAGGAAGTTTAACGATAACTTCCTTTGTCTCTTTTTTCTCATTCACAGCTAACACCTCCGACAAACCCGTCCCTCTTTTCAATACATTTCTATCTTACCATCCTAATTAAACAATGAGAAGACATAGAAGGAAAATATCTGACAATATTTTTAGTTTCGTCGGTTTGTGTCGAATATCAACGAGTGTGAACTCTTGGAATCCGCTCGGACAATAAACAAGGGATTTCATAATTGATAGTAAGTAGTTTTTTAGCCCAGTCATCAATGTGGATGTTATCATTTCCTTGTCTTCCTAATAATACAACCTTCTCACCAATTGACAATTCTTCGTCAAGACGAACCATACATTGATCCATACAAATTCGGCCAACAATAGGAAAGCGTTTACCTCTAATCAGTACCTCTTGTCCACTTAAACCTCTTAACATTCCATCCGCATAGCCAATTGGCAAAGTACCAATCCATTCTTCTTTCTTTGTACGGTAAGTAGCTCCGTAGCTAACAGGAGAAGATTTCTTCATCTTTTTCACATGAATCAATTCTGTGTGTAAAGAAAGTGCGGGTTTAAGTTCGAATGGCAATATATTCTTTACATGGGATGAAGGTGCTAATCCATATAAAGAAATGCCAAAACGTACAGCATCAAAAACAGACTCACCATGTACCAGAGAAGCAGCACTATTAGCAGCGTGTACCAGTCGTGGCTTTTCCTTAAACAGGGTTAGAAAGTGTTGAAACTTTGATACCTGCTGTTGGAAATACGTATCGTCTTCTTCATCTGCCGTTGAAAAGTGTGTAAAAACACCATCAATGTGGATGTCATTTCGAGTGTTAATAACTTGAAGGAAAGTACGTAATTCCTCTTCAGAACGTAATCCTATACGTCCCATGCCAGTATCTAATTTGATATGGACACGTAATGGTTCGGACAGTTTTGGAACTAAATTTAACCATTCTTCATTAAATATGGTTACTACAATATTTTGCTTTGCCGCTACTTCTGCAAAAGCTGGTGGAGATGCACCTAAAACAAGAAGAGGCGATTCGATGCCCTTTTCACGCAAGCGAATCGCTTCATCCGGTGTTGCTACCGCTAACATACTTGCACCTGCTTCTATGACAGTACGTGAAACTTCTAGGTCACCATGCCCATATGCATTGGCTTTAACAACAGCAATTACGTCCACATTACTATTTAGATGACGCTGTAAGTTCAGTATATTCATTTTTATTGCATTCAAATCAATTGCTGCGAAAGTAGGTCGATAAAAGTTTAAATTTGCCATGATTATTCCTCTTTTTAATTGTGACTATACTACACTAAGTTGTTATTTTGTATTTTGAGTCGTCATTGAACTAGCAACTGCCATCATTTCTTCACGTGTCATAGAATCAGATGCTATAAAGAATTCGATACCGTTCTGTTCCCAAGTTATAGAGTGATCTGTTATCGCTCCAATCGCAAAACCTAAGTCTGCAGGGTCACCTGGTGCCATTACAGGTAATAGTGTTCCACTATCTTGACTAATTGGTGATTGAATGATTGTGAATTCCTTGTCACCACCATAAGTTAAAATCACTCGTTCTTGATCTTCATTTTTCAATACTTTTTCGTCTAATTTTGTAACACTTTCCCATTCAACAGAAGGGTAATGTGTTTGGAAAACTTGTTGTTCGACGTCAACAGCAGCATTTTCATTTTCTTTTTTATCTTCAGTTGGCGTATCTGCTTTATATTCAGAAGCACTTCTAGATGTTCCTAAAGTGATTTTATCAAATGTAATGAGAATTTGTTCTTCTTTTTGATCGTTTAAGATGGAAACTTTTGTTGGTAGTAATGTTTTTTTACTAATGTGTATTTGCTGAGTAGGCAACATTTTTTGATGACTATTTCTTGTTTTCGTTTCAAAAACATAGGTGTCCTTGCTTTCCGTCATTACTGAGTCTTTATCTGCTTCTATATCCTGAGCAAGGGACCCTATTAAATATGCTTGACTGTTTTTTTCTGGCCAATCGCTCTGGAATTTATACGTTTTCCCTAATGACGGTGTACTTACAAATACTCCCTCTTTATTTCGGACGATGGTCTGAGACATGTCTTCACCAGTTTGGCTTACTTTCACACGATAAAATTCCGGTTTTGTGTGCCACACATTCACTTCGTATAGGCGTGGTTCAGAACCCGTTTTGATTTCCATTTTCGCATCAAGCTCATACCCCTTTGTTTCAACCCATTTATTGCTCAATTTTTTCAAAACGTCCTCTTTTGAATCGGCACCACATGCACTTAAAACTAGCATCATAATCATTAACAAAATACCTGCGGTTAAACGGCTGCGCAAATCGTTCATCCTTTCTCTTTTCGATCCGTTAGGACATCTTATGAAAGAGGGACAGGGATTATTCAACTAATACAACTTGTGCTGCAGCGAATTGTTTTGTATGTGTAATACTAACAAAGCCTTTTACGACTTTTCCTTTAAAATAAAGATTTGGTTTACCCAACTCGTTAGATTGTATTTCAATATCCTGAAAGCTACATTCTCTGCCAATTCCTGTACCCTTTGCCTTAGCGTAAGCTTCTTTTGCTGCAAAACGTCCAGCCAGAAACTCAATTTGCCTATGTGTTGGTAGAGAAGAAAAACGTTCACGTTCATGTATCGTTAATATTCGTTCCACAAATTTAGTTGTACGTATATGAGCAGAGGCGATTCGTTGTAATTCTGTTACATCTAAACCAATACCAGTAATCATTAAATACTTCTCCTTTCACACCAGATGAAAAAGACTGTATAATAAATGCATACAGATTAAGAGGTGGATACATGTTTACACGTAGAGAGAGTTTCAAAGAATACATACAGCTTTACCCAATTGTGTCTGTACTCATAGCAATGAATATCTCCATATATGTTCTGACGATGTTGCCTTTTATTGGCAACCGGATATTCAACTTTGGTGTGGGTGTTAATTTTTTAATTTCCGAAGGTGAGTGGTGGAGATTTATTACCCCAATGTTTTTACATGGCGGCTTATTACATATCTTATTTAATATGTTTGCTTTGTATTTGTTTGGTCCTGAACTTGAGAAACTAACTGGAAAAATTCGTTTCTTAACCATTTATTTTATGGCAGGTTTGTTTGGAACAATTATTACTTATTTAATTCAAGATCAAATGTATAGTCATGTGGGTGCAAGTGGTGCTATTTATGGTATTTTCGGTGCATTTGGTGCACTCGTCTACTATGCACGCAATACAATGCCTCAGCTTAAACAAATCATTCTTCCAATAATCGTCATTAGTGTTATTATGACGTTCTTGACACCTAACATTAATATTACTGCACATTTAACTGGGCTAGCTGTTGGATTTTTGATTGGTCTAAGTTATTTTCACCCTAAACGAATAGTTAGTTGGAAAATGAGAAAAAGATAGGACAGCCTCACTCTGGCTGTCCTTTTTCTTTCGCTAATTTACTCGAGGGTTTGAACCAATTCATCACATCTTCAACGTCTTTCATTTCAAGATGGTCAACCTTGGCGGTAGCTCCTAGTATTCCTGACTTTATAGTCGTCTCAATTGAAGCAAGAGAACGGTTTTTTTGGAAGGGACTTTGTGTGACTTCTAATGATTGCATACGCTTTTTCTCAATCATAAACGTGAACTTACTAAATCCTCGATAGCGAAGGAAAAGTTGATGTCCAGTTATAGAATAGCCTGCAGATCGATGCTGCCATAATCCAAAAATGATAAGTGTTGGAATCAATAATAAGGAAAGTAATCCATAGGGAAAATAAAAGTAACTTACTCCTAAAATCACGGGAATCATCCATATAAAATCGAGACGATAATAGAAAGGCTTTGCTTTTTCAGGAGAGACTACCCAACTAGCTTCAGTTTGAAGATTTGGGAATAGAATTTCCAAATATTGATTCAATCTTTTCTTTTTGATGAAAGGAAATAAAACAATTCTTTGGTCCTTCTCTGAAATTGAGCCCCCTGCACTTTCAACGAACACTGTACAATAACCAAATATTTGTCTCAATGGATTTTCTACAATTCGAATACCCTGAACTCGCGCAATAGGCAAACTAACCTTTTTCTTTTCAAGTAATCCCCGGGTTAATACAATATGATCCTCATCTTTCCAAATCGTGAATTCATAATAATTTAATACCGTTAGGATAACTGAAGACAACCATGCGATCAGCAATACAACAAACACACTGATTGCAACTAGGAAGAAACCGAACTTCAAAAACATCATCATCTCTTCATAGAGCCGCTCGTATGGAATTAAATCTGAAAACTGAAAGAAGAAAACGGCTAAGCCAGAAAAAATAACACCGATCCCCCCGGAAGTAGTTGCAAGAATGAGTAAATCTTTTAGTGTCATTTTATAAATAGATACTGCATTCATATTTTCTATTTGACGGTCATCTATATCCGTCTCATCATTCTCTTCAATAGGAATTCCTTGTTTTCTTTTCTTCGCTTCAGCTAGCTCTTTTTCAATTCGACTAGCAGCCACTTTTGTGATTGCTGTTAGCTCCGCCTCTGCTTCTTGCGAATTCCCAGACCCTGCAGTTTCTATTTTTACTTTCACTAATTTTAACGGTCGATGTAAAATACTTTCTGTGTAATTCAAGCTTTGAATCCGCTCAAACGGAATATATCGCTTCTTTTTAATAAACAAACCGTACTCAATTCGCAGCTCATTGTCTTCAAACCAATACACAAAACGTTTCCACTTAATAAATCCACTTATAAGAATAAGAACTAAAAAGCTCGCCCCTATTATATATGGAATATAACTCGTCCACCCTCCATCGCTCTCGGAACGTCCTTGAAACCCATTTGCAACAAATACAATGACAAACGGAAATATCAAATCTTTTAGTCCTTTAACAAAATTCATTACTGCCGATATTGGATGAAGTTTAAATCTTTCCTCAGACATCATCCTCAGCCACCCTCGCTAAAGTTGAAATGCGACTTCTAAGTTCATCTGCTTCACTTGTTATTAAAGCTGGAATTGTATGACTTGTAGCAGCAGTTGAAATAGTAATTGAAGCCAAATTGTATCT
>JBFELW010000013.1:0-14073 GCA_041551995.1 Paenisporosarcina sp. | reverse complement strand
CACCCAGCTTCAGCATCATCTGCTACTAACGATAATGATTTTCGCTGATTTGGAGAAAATACGCCAATCCCCAGATTATTCGTTGACATTTGTTCTCTTGCACTCCATAAAAACAAAGGAAATGAAGGATGTAGAGGCCAATCGGTCATTTGAATATCGGCGAGTACAATTATATCCCCTCTATCAGAACGCTGGATGAAAGGTTCTTCATTTACTCGAGCAATTGTTTCATAATCTTGAAATGGAGGATAAAGGCTGCTAACATAAATATCCTTCATTTCTGAATAGGCAAACACATCATCCCGCTCCGTGGTAATAACACCATTGACTTCTTTTGCATTTTCATCATTTCGTCCAATTAATAAAACTGGTGATGAGGATGAGGAAAGTAGAGATGTTTGATTAGTTACCACAACTGCTTCATTAGGCAAGTCATTTAATTGTTCTGTTGGGACAGTGCTAACGGGAATGTCCATAGCTTGAAAAGCTGTTGAGACAAGTTGATGTAACCCGCCGTCGACATATGTTTGTAATGCTGGTTTTTGCAATAAAACAGCCGTTTCATTATCTACGTCATAATCATCATCTATTTCAATATAAGCTGTTAATCCTAATGAAATGGGTAAGTCTTTAAATGATAAAGACACGATGTCATTTGCAGGAATCACTACATTTTCTTCTACTACTACCTCTCCAGTTGGCATGGAGCGGATTCCGAATATGCCCTTTTTTTCAACTTTGGTATCATTTGAAAGTTGAGCTAATGCTGAAATACTTTTTTCAGATGATGTTGCTCCAAAACGAAGAATAGCGACATTCTCTAGATTTTCAGGAGCACCTTTTACAAACCATGTGACCTTCTCATTTTCTAAAGGCAGTTCCCTTCTCTCAACATGATCAGTGAATAAATAAATGGCAGTTTCTTGTCCTTTTAAAAGAGATTCCGTGAAATCTAACATTTTAGGTAAATGTTCTTGCTCATACGTCACTTCTAAATTTTTTATGATGTTTTTGATGACTGGAAGATTGGTCTCCTCCCGTAATAAAACAGAGGGTTCCTCACCTGTAGTCATTAAGGTTAGCGGCTTTCCAGCTAACTGCTCTGATAATATCAGCATTTCTTTTTTATGACTCTCAAATACAGTTTCTCCGTTAGCAGTAGCAAGCATAGTGGCTGATGTATCCACTACCCAAATAATATGTTCACCAGAGATTGCTTTCGATTTAAGATAGGGCTGTAACATAGCTAGCATTAGTAGAATAAGTGCTAGCATTTGCAAATAAAATAGTGCATTACGTTGCAGGTATTGCAAATAGGGAGAAACTTTGGTTTCCTTCATGACAGTTTTCCAAAACATAGTTGATGAAATTGTTTTTTCTATATATTTTTTACGGAAAAAATAATATAGAAGGACAGTAATTGGAATAATCGCCGTCCATAAAAACACTATTTGTCCAAACCCCATAGACGACTCACCTCAATTTATCCAGTTTGATCGTATCATTTGATGAAATAGAATATGACTAATGTCATCTTTCGTTTCAACTTTTAGGGTGTGAATGCCGAAACGTCTACATAAGGCATCTAATTCTATAAAATGCTGTTGCCTTTTCATTTTATATTCACTTACTACGCGACCTGATACCGACACATTTAACCGATTTTCACTCTCTAAGTCAATTAATTGTAAATCACCTGCAAAACTAGGGAGAATTTCGTCAGCTGATTGTACTAAAATTAAACGAATATCTTGTGAAAATCTAGGCAATTTACGTAGCATTCTTTCCCAGTCTTCTATCGGTTCTAAACCATCACTAATGATAAATAATACTGTACAGTCCTTAGCGATATGCTGTGAAGCTTGGCTTGTAAACGAAGTCGTACTCAGTGGCTCTAGAAGATTAGATATGTACGACGAAAAAGCCTTCCGATTGACTGATCCTTTCCGTCTAAAGGGAGGGACCTTTCCATCTGACGTTATAGCAAAGGATAGTCGGTCATCTCTACCCAAAACGAGTTGTCCAAGTGAAATGGCTATTTGTCTCGCTAATCGCCATTTCTTTTCCTCTTGCATTGACTTGGTGCTATCTAGCAATATATGAACACGCATTTCTTGCTCATCTAAAAAGCGCTTTATAAAGTATTTATCTGTTCGTCCAAATACGTTCCAGTCAATTTGACGCACATCGTCCCCTGGGTGATACTCCCTAAAATCCGAAAAGTCGAGTGACGACCCAAAACGCATCGACCGATGGGAACCTTTATGGTGACCTCGTAGCTTCGATTTAGTTGATATCTGTAATCGACCAATTTTCGATGACCAATCTTCCGGCAAAATTGAACGTTGAATCATGACAACTGTCCTTGTTTAATCGTCATAAGTAGCCCTTCAAGAATCGAGTCTGACGTTTTGCCCTCTGCCTCTCCTTCATAATTCAACAACATTCGATGACGAAGGGTAGGTGTAGCCACTGATTTTATATCAGCAATTGAGACATGATAACGTCCAGCAACCAGCGCTCGTGCCTTCGCAAGACGAATTAGACTTTGTAATCCACGTGGTCCACTACCATATTGCACAAACTGTTTCACTTCTTCCGAAGCATCGTCATTTGGATGAGTAGCTGAAGTTAAATCAATTGCGTATGCAAGCATATCATCTGCAATTAGTACTTCTTTAACCATCTGCTGAGCCGTGATGAGTTCTTCAGTATTCATTACCTTCTTAAGAGGAATCATCTTAGCACCAGTTGTACGTAAAACTATCTCTTTTAATTCTTCCTTTGTAGGATAATGGACGAGAATTTTACACAGAAACCGGTCCATTTGAGCTTCAGGAAGGGGATAAGTCCCTTCCATTTCAATCGGATTTTGTGTGGCAAGTACAAAAAATGGACGTGCCATTTGTTTCGTATCACCTAGCACAGTGACCGTCTTTTCTCCCATTGCTTCCAATAATGCGCTTTGTGTTTTAGGTGTTGCACGATTAATCTCATCCGCTAAAACCATTTGACTAAAAATAGGTCCCTGTTTAAATGAAAAAGCTTGCTTTCCATCATCTGTTCGTTCAATCATACTTGTTCCTGTGATATCGGATGGCATTAAATCAGGTGTGAATTGAATTCGCGAGAAAGATAGATCCAATACTTCGGAAATCGTTCGAATAAGCATTGTTTTTCCTAAACCTGGTAGTCCTTCTAGTAAAGCATGACCATCTGCTAATACTGAATACAGTGTAAAATCTACTGCTTCTTGTTGACCTACAATAAAATGTCCAATTTCTTGTTTTACTTCTTTTAACCGCTGACTCATTGTTTCATAATCTTGTGGTGTATATAACATGAGAAACCTCCATTATTCGCTAGTGTCTAGTGAGGAAAAGTAATCTTGAACAATTCGTTGTAAGTCTGGTGGTAATCGAAGTCGATCAGAGCTCTGTAGGTAGGAGTCTTTATAAGATCCAATAACTTCTCGATACGGTTTTACTGATCCTTTAGACACCGGTCCTGCACTATCTTGCTCTTTTATAGACGATCCTTCTCCGATTTTCCCACTATCTACTGTCGATTGGCTAGACCCGCCAATTCTTGAAGGAACGGATAACAAATCTCGACTCCCCGAACCCTTTCCTGCCCCCGAACCTTGACCTTGTCCTTGACCTTGACCTTGGCCTTGGCCTTGGCCTTGTCCTTGTCCTTGACCTTGACCTTGACCTTGACCTTGACCTTGGCCTTGACCTTGACCTTGTCCTTGACCTTGACCTTGACCTTGGCCTTGGCCTTGACCTTGACCTTGACCTTGGCCTTGACCTTGACCTTGTCCTTGACCTTGGCCTTGACCTTGACCTTGGCCTTGGCCTTGACCTTGTCCTTCGCTCTCTCCTTCTCCTTGACTTGAAGCATTCTCCGAAGTAGATTGATTGCTGGATGGTTGACCTTGATTCGTACCATTTTGTCCATCGCTTGGATTAGCATTTGTCGAATTTGTCTGTCCTGTTGCGCTTTGAGTCGAGTTGTTACTGGTTTTTCCTAGTTTACTCAATGCTGTTTGTGTTTTCCCACTCTGCTCTGCTAAGTCTTTGGTGATTTTTTTCAAAGCAGTTAATTCTTCTTTCTCTGCTGCTGTTAATCCATCCTTTGTGTCACCTTGCTGTTCAGCTGCTTGTTGTTTCTCGATTAACTTTTGTTCACGCAGTTGAAGTTCTTTTTGTTTTTTAATTAACTCCCGTAATGCTTCTTCACTTGTTTCAGTATTGTTTAAATCCTCTTCTAATTGTTTCAGTTCTTTTTTAAGTTTCTGAGGTGATGTTTTGTTTATTGTCTTTGCAACTTCTCTCTTTATTTGTTCCACTACCTCTTTTTCAATCTCAATATCTTTAGCTTCTAACTGTGTAACAGAAGGAAAAGATAGTAACATCATGATTACTGCTGAAGAAATGCCAATCCCGATAAGAGATTTTACACGCCATAAGTTCTTCTTTCTACGTTTAAATAAAGTAAAGGCTGGACTCAATCTCAAAACCGTTTGTTTTCTTAGCTCCTGTAACAGGCCAGACTCATCTTCCCTCGCATGTAG
Organism: Paenisporosarcina sp.; assembly: GCA_041551995.1. Taxonomy (GTDB): domain Bacteria; phylum Bacillota; class Bacilli; order Bacillales_A; family Planococcaceae; genus Paenisporosarcina. The sequence goes on along the minus strand of JBFELW010000013.1, from coordinate 9,497 downwards.
AGACGTTAACAAAATATTATCAGCAAAGTACTGGTCAAATACGAAGAGAGCCGCAGAAAAGTTTGGCCTTTTCGCCATTCCCCAAATGAATACACCAAGAAAAGAACTAAAACCTATACCAATTGCCCAATAACTGTAATAAGGAAACACGAATAACCGAGAAGATATTAAAACAAGCGCTCCAATCAATAAGCCAAAGAAAATAGCCGTTTGTGTAACACGAACAAGAAATTCACTTGTCAATCGTCTATGAACTTTTTCTACAAAGGAACGTATTCGGTCTCGGCTAGACATGTGTTATACCCCCTTATTTTTGTCGTTTCATATTAACACGCAGTTTTTTAATTGAAATAAAGTTAGCCAGTAATCCTAAGAATAAGTAAAAGATGGTATAGCCTATCCATACCGGAATTTCAATTTTTGTCGCAGTATATATAAAATTCTCATCCATGGGATTTAATAGCGAGTACATAAGTATACCAGGGTTTATACTCGCCCAAAAATACCCTAAAGGAGATGCACTTTGTGCCATTCCTCCACCCATTGAGTTTATCTCAATTGTAATGATAAAGAAAAATGCAGTTACTCCTGCTAAAAATATCATCGTCCCATACGTCGCAATCATAGACACAATTGTTTTCTTTGTAATGGTAGAGAACATAACACCAATGCTACCTACTGCAAACATGGTTAATATGAAGAACATGAATATTAAACCTAATTGTCCTGGTGAAATACCTCCAAATAAGAAAACCAGACTATAGATTGGCAACCCAGCTAGTAACATGAGTAACAAAAAGGCGATTGATGATGACAGCTTACCAAGAATAATTTGCTTTGAAGTTTGAGATGTAGTTAATAATATATTTAACGTCTGTTTTTCACGTTCCGTGCTAATTGTCCCTGCTGTTAAACCAGGAGTGATAAACAAGATTAGACCTAACTGGATAAATGTTAATAAAGCGAACAAGAAAAAACTTTGCTCTGGTCTAAAAAAACCTGCGCCTGTAAACGAAGTCGAAAGGAAAATAAATCCAAATACAAAAATACTCATAGCGATTAAATAAAACAATATGCCAGTGAAACTTTTTAGAGAACGAAAACGGAGCTTCACTTCTTTGACGAGAACTGGATTATTAACGTTCAACCTCATACTAATTCCACCCCTTTAGTAATTTCCATAAAGACATCCTCTAAATCAGTTTCTTGTTCGGCAAATGACAGTATGGGTAATTGCTCTTCTATGGCATGTTTTAATAAACGCAATTGATCCTCTTCCGTACCACGATATTTAAACGTAATACTATTCTTCTCTGGAACATCTTCAAGGCTTGTGACAAAAGGATCTTCTTCAAAGAAACGTATCGCACGATCACTTAACCCTTTAACTTTCACTGTGATTAAGCGTTCCCCTTTTAGTTGGTCTTGAATATCTGCCACAGATCCATGTGCAATAAGTTTACCTCCATCGATTACCCCTATTTCATCACACATTTCTGCAAGCTCAGGTAAAATATGAGAAGAAATAAGAATTGTTTTCCCCATTCCTTTTAATTGTCTTAAAATATCACGCATTTCTACTCTAGCTCGCGGATCTAAACCGGAAGCTGGTTCATCTAATATCAATACTTTAGGGTCATGTATTAAAGCTCTCGCTAAACATAACCGTTGTTTCATACCTCTTGAAAGTAAGTCAACATATTCGTACCTCTTATGTGATAGATTCACGAGTTCTAAAAGTTGTGGAATAAGTTCCTTTCTTTTCGCCTCAGAAATGCCGTAACTTGCGCCATAAAAATCTAAATACTCATCCGCTTTCAACTGATCATATACACCGAAAAAGTCGGGCATATAGCCAATTTGTTTTCTTACTTCATGAGAATTCGTGCTCACACTCTTCCCATCTATAAATGCTTCACCAGAAGTCGGTTGTAACAATGTAGCTAATATTGAAAAAGTTGTGGATTTACCAGCTCCATTTGCCCCTACAAAACCAAAAACTGTGCCTTCACTTAATGTTAAATTCAAGTCATTCAATGCATAGAATGAGCCGTATTTTTTGGTAAGCCCTTTAATTTCAATCACTTTTGGACCTCCCCTTTCAATCGCAATTCTGGTAGTCGTGTATAGTCATCACCGTTAGAGGCTGCCTTATTGACTTTAAATTGGACTTTTCCATCAGCAGTAATATAATGCTCTACATTTTCTTTTATTGAAAATCTTCCACTTTGCACTTCTTCGAATGCTTTCGTCTTCACATTAAAGATTTCAAGTGAAATCGAAGTTGTATTTGTGTTAGCTAGTTGTAGTTCTGTCCATTTCACTTTATCGACCGGCAAATTATTTGGCATATCCCACTCATAAAGATAAGAACCATTTCCCATTTGCCATTCAAATTTACTATCAGAAATTTGATGATAGTAAGCGGAAGGATCTTCTGAGCTTATTTGAATATCAAATGAAGAAGCAGGAAGTGTAAATTCGCCTGAAAAAATAGTTTCAGGTGTAAACCGTTGATACACTAAATTAATCGCGGAAATTTCAGCTCTGGTATCCGATAGTTTAATCGGTACAATTGCATCTTCTGTATGCGCAACTATAGCTGGCTCCGTTCCTCTTTCCCCTCTAATTTGAGACATGCGAATCAAACTATTCTTACGCTCTTTGGGCAAATCACTAGCCTTCATCACCGGGTTATACCCCATATATTGCGAGCCTGATGATGAAGCAATTGGTAATAGAAGAGCAGAACCAATTTTTTCATTTACTTGCACTGATTCAGTTGGAGCTAAGTCGCCAAGTTGAATCATCTTCGTTCCTGACCAGATTGATACATCTTTTAATGAAAAAGGAAACTCGTTTTTAACAGAACCTCGGACAATTCCGCTATCCACAGTTAAATCGATTTTAAAATGACCAACATCTTCAATATGTGATTCACCTAAAATTGAAGAGACGGACCAATATCCAACATCACGCACTGTTAATTGATCTTTATTTGCATGCTCTTCTAAAATAGACAATGATTGAACATTATTGGTCGGTGATGAAAGACCGTTCATACGTTTTGTTGCTACCATCGATGTACCTGGTTCAGCTTCGAACGTAAAGTTACCACTTCGATTGGACAATAAAGATTCCAAATAATAGCCTGAAAGACTATTATCATCTTGTACTTCATAAAAGCTAACTTGTTGTATTTGTGGACGGACAAGACGATCTTTCGCTCCATAAGCAAATATAGAAACTGATGCCAATACTGAAATAACCGGAATAATCCACCATGCATGTTCTCGTTTATCTTTTCTTCTTAACAAGAAATATAACAACGGACCTACCATTATGATATAAATAACGACAATTGAAATCATTAGAGGGGTAGACACTTGAAAAGATGGAAATAGTTCATTCGTTTGACCGACTTCGTAGGTCATGGTTTCTTTGATATTTTGTTGTCCATAATTCATATTATTCATTGGAAGAATTCCAACGTTTGCTTTTTTAATTAATGCGGTAAGAAATGCAGCGGCATTTGTTTCCTTAGAGAATGGTTCATCTCCTAACGAGAAGGATGTTTGGATAATGGCACCCTTGCCAATCATATTTAAAGCTGCATAGGGTTCGTTATTTGATTGGAATAAAACACGAGAATTTTCATTTGCTGTTGCTGTAAATGAAGAAATATTCTCGTTAAATTCCTTTCCACCTGAAAACTCAGTGAATACATCTTTTGATATTTCCTTCCGTTCATCCGTTAAAGTTAATGGTAATTGTGAAGATAATAATCCTAATTCCGCTTCGGTATTATCCGACGCCCCTACAATAACGACACCACCTGTTTTCACCCAGTCAAGTATGGTCTTTTGAGCATTTTCAGATAAATCAGCTAGAACATATTCATCTACCACTAAAAAATTGGCTAGTCCATACGCCGCAACATCTGTTGGAAAGACAAACTCTTTTAGTTGTCCTAGGTGAATGATTTGTGTATCACCCATAATTGTGGGCTTGATAGATGAGAAAGAACGAAGACGATCTGCACTTTCTGTTAGCGTTAATATAAAATTTGATTCTGGCCCATAAAAGGTTGGCCGTACAGATTTGCTTCCTTTGTAGTCAACTTCTTTCCCATTTTCCCAACTGTCCTCATAAAAATAGAACATTTGGGGAGTTGTTCCTCCGTACATATAATCTTCTGTAAAACCAGGTAATGATATATTTAATGTCTTAATTTCTCCTTCTCCAATAGTGAATGGTATTGCTTTTGCTGAGCCAACTGCATATGACTCAGAATAATCCAAAACTAAATCCCCAGAGAATTCATCACCATTATTTACGATTGTTAAAGTCAAAGGTAATCCATGGCCATGTTTTACTTTATTTTGAAATCCTGCCGTAGCCTTAATCTCTAGTTTGGGTGCTGCATTTGCTTCTGTTAATGATGCATGACCAAATAACAACATGATGCTGACAGCAAAACACCATCGAATAATTTGCTTCATATTATTTCCCCCTGTCTCTATATTTATTAGTACGAAATGGCTATATATAAGTTCCATTAAATTGAATTAAAATGAGTATTCTTTTGAAATTAAAAAACTACTACCTTCAAATCTCCTCGAAATGAAAATTACTTTAACATTTTACATCCCTTCCTATTCTATTAATGTTCTATTTCGTCATACAATAGCCCCTGAATCTATTTATTTAATCTATCTAGGTAGAATACACAGTCATATATTCACTCCTTCGAATGTAATAGAGAGATACGAAAGGAGGTGATATTATGAATCAAGAAAATAACCCATGTGGTTGTACTGGTGATAACAGGTCTAACCGTATTTCTCAAATACTTCAGCAAGTAAACGGCTGTACACCTACAGTAAGTACAGAAGTATGTGTTGAAGCCGATGTAACGGTTACTCCAATGGTTACTCCAGGTACTCCAGTGGTGAACTGTATAGGTGATCCGTTTATAGGTACTTGCGAGGAGTTAGGATTTACTCCTTCACCTAATGGAACATGTACATTTACGGTTTCACAAGTTCTTTGTGTTAATGTTCCTATCATGTTTAATGCGGATGTGGAAGCAGTTGCAGGTGATGTTGCTTGTGGAACTGTATTTAATACTCCGGGTTGTGAAAATGGTCCAGGAGTTGCTTGTACATTCTCTCGTGGATTTTATTCTAACAATGAAGAAGCAGCTTTACTATTGCTAGCAGAAGCAGGTGGTACAATTATCCTTGGAATGGACATGGAAGGGTTTAGCTTAACTGTAACAGCAGCTAACATTGATGATGTTCTAGAAGGTAATGCTCCTGGAGCACCTTCACCACAATATGCACAATTGTATTCTCAGTTGCTAACAGCTAATTTAAACGTGTTAAATGGAGCTACTTGTCCGTTTGCAACAGATACGATTAACCTTGCAAATATGTTCCTTGCTGAATCTGAACAAGATGACGATGTAGCATCAGGTATACAAAATTTACTTGAACTTTATAACACAGGTCAAGCACCAGGATGTCCAGATGAATGTCCAGAAGTTGATTAACTTCGTCTCAAGAGAAACTATCTTTCTTTCATAATCATTGAAATAGCAGTAGATTCCACGATCTGGAGTCTACTGCTTTTCGAATGAAATGAAGAGGCTTATTCGACAAACGTAAGCCTATGAACCAACCGTCCAATACACATCAGCGTTTTTCTTTCTTATTTTGTTTCTCTTCTTTTGATATTTGATTAAGATATTTTGTGATGGGCTTAGGAATGGGTACTCCTATCTGGTTTAGATTTTCTAAGATTGATAGCCCCTCCATTCCAATATAAAAGTAGATTGCAAGCGTTTTGAAGACGGGCATATCTGAAGTCGTTAGTATATCTAACCAATTTGCTAGAATGATAACTAACATAATAGTAGCTTTTTTCAAGAAACCTATATATCCGATTTTTGAGTTTAGTTTCTTTTTTATGAGTGCCCTAATGATTCCCGTAGCGATATCAATGAACATAAAAACAACCAATATCGTTAATAATAGTTGCCATCCACCGATTAAATACATAAACCATGAACTTATGACCGATAGTGTAAATAAAATTTTTTCCATGAGACCACCTCCTTTTTATTAGAATCTAGACAAGAAAAGTCCCTCTCTATGAAGGACTATGAAATGCTTAGTTAAGTAGAATTGACAGGAACCACTGAATAGGCAATATTTTCTGAAAAACTATCCTTCAATTTAGTATATGATGATAAATCTATTTCTGACTCTACCTGGATATATATTCACATTCACATAAAAAACCTTCATTCTAGGGTAAATATCCCTAAAATGAAGGTTTTATTTAAATTGAACGTAAATAAGAATCTAGAAATGGAACGAGATAATCAATCACTTCTTCATTAGCTGTTAATCTCGCATGGTGTAAACCATAAGGTGAATCTACTCCAGCCCAAAATAAGAAACCAGGAATTTCTTGCAAGAAGTAACCGAAATCTTCTCCTGTCATAGCTGCGTCACATTCTATAGCAACTGTTGATTTATCTTTCTTGGCATACTCTAGAAACGCTTGTGTCACTTCAGGCGTATTAAATACTTGATAATAGGAAGACCCATAATCGATGTTAACCTGACATTCAAAGGCTATTTCTGTTGCTCTGCATAGTGTTTCAATTCTATCTTTTATCGTTTTCATCGTTTCTTCATTTAATGTACGAATGGTACCTTCTAACCTCGCATAACCCGAGATTATATTTTGAACCGTACCAGAAGTCATTTTACCAATTGTCACAACACCTGAGTCAAGGGGATTAATAGAACGACTAACAATCGTTTGAAGTTGTAGTAAAAGACTTGCGGCAGCTATTGTCATATCTTTGGTCTTGTGAGGAAATGCTGCATGTCCTTCAACGCCATGAAGATCTATAAACAACTCCGAAGTATTTGCAAATAACAACCCGGGCTTCGTTGCTATGGTTCCTACTGGATATTCTGGTGCAATATGAAATGCGAGTATTACGTCAGGTAGAAACTGAGAATCCTGTTCTTTTAACCATTCACGCATTGGTAGTGCCCCACCTGGTCCCTCTTCAGCTGGTTGAAATAGAAAGACCATGGAAACTGAAATAGGTTTTTGTGTAATCTCTCGTAATAGCCCTAAAGCTACTGTCATATGTATATCATGACCACAAGCGTGCATAAATCCGGGATGAGTCGACTGAAAAGATAACGATGTATTCTCATCTATAGGGAGTCCATCAATATCCGTTCTCCATCCAATCGTTTTAGAGGGATTAAGACCTTGAACATGGACAACAATTCCTGTTTTCCATTTTAAAATAGTTAATCGCTCTTGATTTAGTAAATGAATTTCTTCTAATAAATAGGCTTGTGTCTTAAATTCCTGGAATCCTAGTTCGGGAATTTGATGTAACTCACGTCGAATTTGTTGAAGACTTTTCATCTGTTCTTCCTACAATTGACGAAGTTCTTGCATAATTTCTGTTTTCGATTTTGTTTTATCATCAATTTCTTTAATCACTTTGGCAGGTGTACCCGCAACAACTGTGTACGGAGGAACGTCTTTTGTGACAATTGCACCGGCTGCTACAACCGCTCCCTTACCAATTTTCACACCCTCTAGAACAACAGCATTGGCACCAACCAATACATCATCTTCAACAATTACAGGTGTTGCAGATGGCGGCTCAATTACTCCTGCTAGAACTGCTCCAGCTCCGATGTGACAGTTCTTTCCTACTGTAGCTCGTCCACCTAAAATAGCCCCCATATCAATCATAGTACCGTCACCAATAACAGCACCTATATTGATTACAGCACCCATCATAATAATACAGTTATTTCCGATATCTACTTGATCACGAATAAATGCCCCTGGCTCAATACGTGAATTTATGCCTTTTAAATCTACAAGAGGTATAGCTGAATTACGACGATCGTTCTCAACAACAAAATCTTCGATATTTTCTTTATATGTAGTAAGAGCACCTTCAATTTCAGACCATTCTCCGAAAAGCACAACTGAATTTCCTTCTCCGAATACTTTTGTGTTTTCTCCAAAAGAAATTGTTGTTAAATCTTTACCTTTTACATAGACCTTAACTGGTGTAGATTTTTTCGCGTGTTGAATATACGAAATAATTTCATGAGCATTCATTTGATTCATGTTCATTAACCCCTTTCAAAAGTCAAAATATGAACTAATTGTACAGGAAAACATTCAAAAGTAAACGGTTTTCAACTTGAATAATCATGCAATTTAGCTGCATGTTCTTTCACAACCTTCACAAAAGCATCAACTTGTCTTAATTCAAATGCAGAATCATAGCCAATTAACCATGTATCACGTGTTAACTCAAATTCTTCTGCTTGGTTTGTGAGTGGTATTTTGTGAATAGGTTCAAGCCCATTCAGCGTGATAGAAGGTAAAATTGCATATCCAATGCCATTTAAGGCCATCTGTTTGCATGTCTCTATTTGATCAACCGTAATTTGACGCCTAGGACTAGAAGAAAAATGTCTTTGCCACCATGCTTGTATTTCTTGATAGTAATTGGAATCGCTTTTGAATTGAATGAACGGTCGATCCGTTGAAAGAACGTCTTGGACTGATTTCAACTCCTGATCCACTAAATATAAGGTATCACGGAATAAATGGATTTTCGTCCCTTTCCATTCCGTGTGTCCTCTAACAATTCCAATGTGTGCTTCTCCATCATAGAGTGCTTTCACAATTTCAGAACTCCAGCCCGTGATTAATGAAATCTTCGCTTCTGGGTATTGCGTGACAAAGTCTTTCAATACCATGGGTAACCAGTTCTGACCTACAATCGATGCACAAGCAATTTTCAATGTTCCGTGCACTTTTGATAATAAAGATTGAATCGTTTCAAAAACTTCTTCTTGTTTAACAAGATTCTCTATAGAAAATTGGATAACTAATTCACCAGCGGGGGTCGGTGTTAAGCCTTTTTGAGATCGAATGAATAATTGAGCACCCCATTCTTTTTCAATTGTTTGCAAGCGCTGAGAAAGCGCGGGTTGAGATAAGAACAACCGTTCAGCAGCTTTACGCATATTCCGTTCTTCTGCTAAGATTTTAACAATTTGGGATTCATTTGATGTCATTCCAATCACTCCTTGTGACAAACCAGATTTAAGCATTTAATTGTTTAGAAAAAAGAAGACCTCCTTTAGGGAGACCTTCTTTTACTTTAGGATATTACTGATTGTTTTGATAGATATGTTTTTTTAATTGTTTGAGCACAACTCGACGAGTTAAAATACCAACAAATTTTTCTTCATCATCAATAACACACAAAAATGGATGGTTGATTAATAAATCCAGAGCCTTTTTAAACTTTTCAGCAACATGTATGGAAGGTACTGGCTGCATCATGACTTCATCGACTTTAATATTCGGTAAACGTTCATACTCAATATGATCAAGTCCTAAAATTGCATCTGTAATGTTTT
>JBFELW010000012.1:0-14325 GCA_041551995.1 Paenisporosarcina sp. | reverse complement strand
TTTTTTTCCAAATCAAAATTTGTAACGATTTGTTCGGGTAAATATCTCCCTAAACCAATGATTCCAGCATTCATGAGACGACCTCATTTCTTTTGTTATCAATTATTAGTACCTGGTAATAATAATAACGAAAATAAGGTCATTTTACAACCTTCTGCCACGACTTTGGCAAATCTAGAAAAAAAAAGAGAAAAGATTCTTTTTCAACTTTGAGACGTATGGTATGATGATTACATCAAATAGTCTGTTTAGAGGTGAATCAACATGAAATTTGTTCTAACTTTCGTATGGTCTTTTCTACTTGTAACCACATTAAACTATGTAGTTAGCTCGGTAAATGCTGTGGAGTTCAACTTTACATTAGGTGCCATTGTTTCCGTATTCGTGGCAATTTTGATTTTCTTCATCTCTTCTATCATTCCGAACGATCCAGTCGTTCACGAAGAGCACTAAAAATAAAGCAAGACAGTCTCTCCTATCTTTTAGAGAGACTGTCTTTTTTTCGTTTATTTTTATATATATGCTAAACAGTGAAGGGAATTCACTCCCTTTCCGCGGACGAACTTGAAAGCCGTACCCCGCGGAACGCGTCCGCATGGAACGGAAATTAACTTTGTTCGGATTCTATTGTTAGGTATTCTATTATGAAATTAATTTGTTTAAAAAACTAAAGACTTCATATTTTTTTAATCTAAATTTACTATAAATATTTTCACACGAATTTTAGTTTTCAAGCTAGCTTAGCGATGTCGAAACAGAAACATCAAAATTTAAAAACTATTGTTTAATTACACGTACTTGGTTATCACCTAGCGTTACTTCAATATGACTTCCAGGTTCCAGCGTGCCTCCTAAAAGCTCTTTAGCGACAGCTGTTTCGATATGACGCTGGATAAAGCGGCGTAATGGTCGCGCACCAAACGCTGCATCTGTTCCTTCCTCAACAACCCATGCGATAAGCTCTGGTGTAAAAGTTAGACGTATATCTTGTTCTGTTAACCGTTTGGCCAGTTGAACTAAATACTTCTCTGTAATCGCTTCGAAATGAGCACCTTTTAGTGAATGGAATAACACCACTTCATCCATACGATTCAATAATTCAGGTTTAAAATGTGCACGTAAAGCCGTCATCACCAAATCTTCAGCATTCGCAGCATCTTCCACTAAATATTGAGACCCTATATTTGAAGTTAATATTACGACGGTGTTTGTGAAATTTACCAGTCGACCTTGGCTATCTGTAATCCGTCCATCATCTAATAGTTGGAGTAGAATATTGGCGACGTCAGGATGTGCTTTTTCAATTTCATCAAGCAATACGACAGAATAAGGATTCCGTCTGACAGCTTCCGTCAATTGACCACCCTCTTCATAACCAATATAACCTGGAGGTGCACCTACTAGACGTGAAACGCTATGTTTTTCCATATACTCTGACATATCAATTCGAATAAAATGATCTTCCGAGTCAAATAAGTTTGCTGCTAAAGCTTTTGCTAGTTCAGTCTTACCCACACCAGTAGGACCCAGGAATAAAAATGAACCAATCGGTTTAGCTGGATCTTTGATACCTGCACGTGCCCGCCATACTGCCTCGGTTACAAACTGAACAGCTTGGTCTTGTCCAACCACACGTTCTTGTAATGTTTCTTTCAAACGAAGCAGTTTATCGCGTTCACCCTCCATCAATTTGGTTACTGGAATTCCAGTCCAACGTGCCACGATAGAAGCAATCTCTTCCGATGTAACTTCTTCTCTCAATAAGCGATTATCTGTACTTGATTCAAGAGCTGCTTCTAGATCTGCAATTTCTTTTTCAAGTGCAGGCATTTTACCATGGCGAAGTTCCGCTGCTTTATTCAAGTCGTATCGGTTTTCAGCATCTTCTAAATCACGACGATACACATCCAGTATTTCTCTCTTTTCTTGAATATGCTTAAGTGACTCTTTTTCAGTTGTCCATTGTTTCCGCATAGCTTCTGTGGAAGTTTTTAAAGACTCTAGTTCACCGCGTAAACTTGTTAAACGCTGTTGACTAGCTTGATCCTTCTCTTTCATTAAGGCCTGCTCTTCTATTTCAAGTTGCATCATTCGTCTTGTTACTTCATCTAATTCTTGAGGCATCGAGTCGATTTCAGTACGAATCATGGCACATGCCTCATCCACTAAATCAATGGCTTTGTCAGGTAAGAATCGTTCGGTTAAGTATCGACTGGATAACTGGGCAGCCGCTACAATGGCACGGTCATGAATACGTACCGCATGGTGAAGCTCGAATCGCTCTTTTAAACCGCGTAAAATAGAGACTGTATCTTCAACTGAAGGCTCTCTAACAAGGACTTGTTGAAAGCGACGTTCTAGAGCAGGATCTTTTTCGATATTCATTCGATACTCATCTAGAGTAGTTGCACCTATACAATGCAGTTCACCACGAGCAAGCATCGGCTTTAACATATTACCCGCATCCATTGCTCCCTCTGTCTTACCTGCTCCGACAATGGTGTGAATTTCATCAATAAATAAGATAATTTTACCTTCACTGTCTTTCACTTCTTTTAACACAGCTTTTAAGCGCTCTTCAAATTCCCCTCGATACTTTGCTCCTGCAATTAGCGACGCCATATCAAGTTCAAAAATATCGCGATCTTTAAGTCCTTCAGGAACATCTTTCCGCACAATTCGTTGGGCTAATCCTTCTACAATTGCGGTTTTACCAACACCTGGCTCCCCAATCAATACGGGGTTATTTTTCGTTTTTCTGGAGAGGATACGAATCACATGTCGAATTTCTTGGTCTCGACCAATGACAGGGTCCATGTTTCCTTTTCTTGCTTGTTCAACCATGTTTCGACCATATAGCTCAAGTGGTTTCTTTTGTTCATTTTGTTGTTGCATATTTTCCACCCCTTCAGTTTGACCTTCTTTGACCTTTGAATTTATTATACAATTATTGGTTGAAAACTGTAAAGTGAAATGCATTTATTATAAAGCTCAAAACACCTTAAACCCAATACTCCGAAATGGTAAACAGGCTACTCTAAGCCTCCACTGATGCTGGAGCTAGACATAGTATAATACCAAATCAGTAATTGATAATGGTAATTAATTCAAAAAAAGCCCTATAAATCAGATTTCCCTGATTTATAAGGCGTTTTAAACAATTATCTGACACCGAGTGCCATTTTAGCGTAGCGTGACATATTGTCTTTTGACCAACCTGGTGTCCAGACAATTTTGACATCCACTTCTTTAACTTCTGGTAATTCATATAAAGATGTTTTAACCATATCAACAATCATTGGTCCCATCGGGCATCCAAGTGATGTTAATGTCATCGTTACAACTCCAAATCCATCTTCAGACAAATCGACGTCATAAACGAGACCTAGGTTAACAATGTCTATTCCAAGTTCTGGGTCAATCACATTTTCGAGTGCACCCATCATACTTTCGCGCATATCTTGATCCATGTTCTTTACCCCTTTCAATACTATGGTATATCTTAATCATAACAAACGCTGGTTATACTGACAAATTCTCTGCAATGAAATCTGTTGCGTTAAGCAAACCTTCTCTAGTTACAGCATGACCCGCAGTTTTATCGGATTGAAATTGAAATCGTTCTGGGTTACTTTCATATGTTTTTTTGATTGCATTATAAAAGTGATGCGTCGGTTCATAAGGAACCACTGTATCTTGCTCTCCATGCCAAAAGAACACGGGGCGACTATTTAATGCGTTTGGGTCTTTTGTTAAATCAAAGTGACTAAGAGTTTCCAAGAGTTGTTTTCGTTCTTGTTCAGTAACAGGTAATTTAAAACCTCGTGATTCGTACTGAGCCATTTGAGCTTTCGCGAGTTGCACAAAACTTGGCGAACCCATTAGAACTGCGGCAACATCTATCCAAGGATATACTTTTAAGCACCCTAGCGTTTCAATTCCACCCATGGAAGTTCCAGCCACAGCAATTTTTGTCTCATTTGTCATTAGATTACGATTCAATAGTTCTACCCGTATTTTCTTAACATCCTCAATTGACGTTAATACAATCTCCCAAAACCGTAATGAAAGTTGAACTTCATCCAAGGACATATGTCTCTCACCATGCAAGTACGCATCGGGCAAAAGAACACGAAGTCCTTTCTCTGCTAATTGATAGGCATAATGTAAGTTGTGTTCCTTCGCACTTGTAAAACCATGAAGAAAAACAACAACAGGTATCTGGTCATTTTTATGTTCTTCTTTATATACGTGCAAAAGTGGAATCTCATTCCACATTTCTTTTTCTACAATCAAGTTTTCCCACTTCCTTCACTTCAACTTATTATTATCCTAGCAAAGTAGTTGTAAAAGCACAAAAATCAGTTGGATATTTTTGACGATAATTGATTACACAGATACAATTTATAAATAGAGAGAAAGGGGCGACAAATCTAATGCAACCACATTTAATCGTTTTAGATTTAGATGGCACACTATTAACAGACGAAAAAGTTATATCTGAAAAAACACTACAAACACTTCAAAAAGCTCGTGAACAAGGTCATGAAGTCATGATTGCGACTGGAAGACCTTACCGTGCAAGTGAAGTTTATTATCAGCAGATGAAATTACAAACACCGATTGTCAACTTTAATGGAGCGTTTGTCCATCATCCAACTGACCCTTCATGGAAGTCTATACATGAACCGATTGACTTAAAAGTAGTACATGAAGTAATTGATGCAGTTCACGATTTTAACTTTTACAATATAATTGCTGAAGTAATGGACGATGTCTATTTGCATTACCATGATGAAAAACTGCTTGATATTTTCAGTTTCGGAAAACCAACAGTAACAACTGGAGATATTCGAAATTACTTAAAAGCAAATCCAACGAGTTTACTGATTCACGCGGAAGAGTCTCATGTGTCTACTATTCGCGAACACTTAAGTGATGTGCACGCTGAGTTAATTGATCATCGCCGCTGGGGTGCACCTTGGCATGTTATCGAAATCGTGCGAAGTGGGTTAAATAAAGCAGTTGGCCTCTCACATGTAACCAAACATTTGAACATTCCTCAAGAACGAGTTATCGCATTTGGCGACGAAGATAATGATCTAGAAATGATTGAATTTGCTGGAATCGGTGTTGCAATGGGAAATGCGATTAGCCCTTTAAAAAACATTGCCAATGAAATAACAGGTACCAATAACGAAGATGGTATTGCAAAATTCTTACAAGAACGATTAAACTTATAGAAATAGAAGCTTTATAGTCCAAGGGGGATTACAGATGAGAATTTTTGCAGATAGTGCTTGTGATTTACCAAAATCATTTTTTGAGACGAATCCTGTTACACTTATTCCACTTCGTGTTCAAATTGAGGATGCGGAATACCTGGATGTAGTTACGATTGATTCAAAGGAAGTTTACGCTGCAATTCGACAGGGAAAACAACCAAAAACTTCACAAGCTTCACCCGAACAATTTCTTTCACATTTTGAAGAACTGGCTATATCAGGTGAAGAAGGTATTTATATCGCCTTTTCTTCTGAATTATCAGGTACACACAATACAGCTGTTATGATTCGTGAACAGTTAAAGGAAGAATATCCACAGCTGAACTTGACCATTATAGATACGAAATGTGCTTCATTAGGTTATGGTTTATTAGTAAAAGAAGCCTTACGCTTGAAAAATGAAGGAGAGTCTTTAACAAAAACCGAGGAAATTATCCGTTTTAAAGCAGAGCATACGGAACATTTATTTACAGTTGAAGATTTGGATTATATGGCACGAGGTGGGCGCGTTTCAAAAACAAGCGCATTTATTGGTGGTTTACTTAATATTAAGCCGTTATTACATGTTGAAGATGGAAGATTAGTACCGATTGAGAAATTACGTGGTCGCAAAAAAGTCTTAAAGCGTATCATTGAACTCATGGAAGAACGTGGAGAACGCTTGCATGAGCAAACGATTGCCATTAGTCACGCTGATGATGAAGCTTTTGCTCTTGAAATGAAATCAATGATTGAAGAAGCATTTCATCCAGTACATGTTGAAATTTATATGATTGGATCAGCCATTGGGGCTCATACCGGCCCAGGTACGCTTTCAGTTTTCTTTGCGAATCAAATTCATTTATAAGAAACGGAGAGCATGTTATGTCAAAAATAGTAGTTGTTGGTGCAGTAGCTGGCGGTGCAACCGTCGCTTCACAGATACGCTTCTATAATCCTAAGGCAGAAATCGTAGTGTTTGATTTAGATGACACAATGTCCTATGCTGCTTGTGGCATGCCCTATTACATAGGTGGCGAAGTAGTTGAAGCAGACAAGTTAATCGCAGCGACGCCCGAATTATTTAAAAGCAAAAAGAAGATTGAGGTCAAGTTAAAGCATCAAGTCTTGGAAATTAATCGAGACCAAAAGAATGTAACAGTGAAGAATTTGGAAACAGGAGAAACATTTAAGGAATCTTATGATATTTTAGTGCTGTCTCCAGGTGGAACACCAATTATTCCGAAGACGGCAGGCTTAGAAAGCGCAGATGTTTTTACATTGCGCAACTTTGCTGACATGAAAATGATTCATTCATTTATTGAAAAGAAAAAACCTAAAAGCTGCGTCATTGTAGGTGCAGGTTTTATTGGTCTTGAAATGGCTGAGAATTTAAAGCACATTGGCTTAGAAGTGACTCTTGTTGAAAAGTCTGAACAAGTGATGAATATCTTAGATATGGATAGTTCTGAAATCATTGAAAAAGAATTGATTGATGAAGGAGTTACCATCTATAAAGGGAATTTCATTACTCAGGTCAATGGACGTTCAATTACGCTTGATTTAGGCGAAACATTTGATGCTGATTTTATTTTAATGAGTGTTGGGGTCTCACCTAGTACTGAGCTTGCCTCAGAAGCGGATCTAACTATTGGTGAAACACGCGGCATTGTCACGAATGAATTTATGCAAACAGACGACCCTGCTATTTATGCCATTGGCGATGCGGCTGAGAATAAAGACTTGATTACCGGTGCTGCAAAGCGAGTTCCCCTAGCCTGGCCAGCTCACAGACAAGCCTTTATTGTGGCGAAACACATCGCTGGTGACAATGTACCATTTAAAGGAATGCTCGGAACTTCGATTGCAAAGGTCTTTGATTTAAGTGTTGGTATGACTGGTCTTGGTGAACGTAGTTTGAAGAAAGCCAATATTTCATACGACACGATAAGCCTGAATTCCAAATCAAATGCTTCTTATTATCCAGATCATGCTAATTTATTTTTAAAGATTCATTACAATACACACTCACGAAAAGTTTTAGGGGCTCAAGCGATTGGCGCTAAGGGTGTAGATAAAAGAATTGATGTAATTGCCACTGCAATTTATGCAGGTTTAACGATGGATGACTTGCAAGCATTAGAGCTTGCTTATGCTCCACCCTATTCTGCACCAAAAGATCCGGTCAATATGGCGGGATATCGAGCTGAATAGAATGATGCTATTTAAATTCCAAAATATAAGAAAAGCCATTCCGTTTTAGTGGAATGGCTCATTTGTTATACATTTTTATTACTTTTTCCTTTTCGCCAAACTAGATATAAGAATCCAGCAAATAAGATAAATACCGAGGCTAGAGCAATCATATAACCTTTGTTAAATCCTTTGTCTTCGGTCACTGGGAAGAATTCTACCATTTCGCGCTCCAAAACAATTCGATAGTTTCCTTCATCATTTTGTCTCAATATATCACTATGAAATAGACCTCTTAATTCTTTCATGTCCCCAACAACGTCACTTGATATATCGAAATTCTGAGTCGTCCCCGTATCATTAATGGCAACAATCCACGTCTCTTCATCATTCCAACGCTTGTACACAATAAATCCGTTTTCATTATGCAAAATTTCCATTTCACCCGTACGTAAAGCAGCGGAGCCGTTTCGCATTAAGTGTAAATCAGCGATATAATCCATTAATTCTTCTTCAATTTTATAATTCATAATTTGGTTTGATTCGGGTGGTTTCTCACCGTTCATCGCAATTTCTGAACCATATGTCATAACAGGCACACCCGGAATCGACATTAACGTAGCAAGGACCATTTTCCAACGGGTAGGGGGAAACATATTTTCTTCTGCCGCGTCTGCCGTAAAACGTCTGTCATTCACTGAATCAACTGCCCGTACAATATGCGTTTCATCATCTACTGTTTGTTCAAAATCTTCTGAAGGGATATCTACTGTTTTAAAGATAGTGCGATACACATCTTCATGATGATCAATGACCTTTATATCAAAATCTGCATCACTTTCTTCATTGCTCAACACATATAATTCCTCATTTGTGCCCTTTATGGATTGAATGAGTTTATTCAAGAATAAAGTATCTACATTTTCAATAGCAGTAAGTCTTAAGCCGTCCACTTCAAACTTACTGACAAAAGTTAGAGCGGCGTCAATTAAAGCTTGCTGTGTATCTGGGTTTTCTAAGTTCCAATTAATTGTGCCGTCGCCATTATCGATTGTCCAAGTAGATTTACTCGGGTCTTGATTCCACACATGTTGATCACTGACTCCTTGAATTGGAAAATCAACAATTACTTTCAAATCCTTTGAATGCGATTCTTTAAGTAAGGTTTTAAATTCATCCGCTGTTCCAAAATGACGCTCAAACGTCGTATAATCCAAGACTCTTTTTCCATCGTAAGTCTCCGTTGCAAAAACCGGACCTAACGACGCCATCGTGAACCCCATTTTTTTTATATGCATCAACTTCTCGGTCACGCCTAAAAAGTCTCCACCTGCAAACTGACTTGGATCATGGGCATCCACTTCGAAATCATTTTGTATTGTTTTATTGAAATACCGATCAACCAATAAATCATATATACTTTCATCTACGATTTCTTTGTTTGTCTCAGCCATAATCACCGGTTGGGCAACAAAGCTAAAAACCAAACCAAAAGAAAGTGCAGCGCAGATCATTTTCATTGTATTCATGTAAGGTCCTCCTCTAGCATCTTCATTCGTCATTTTACCATGGTTAAAGGAGATTTTCATGTACAGTTGCGTCAGAACTGTGAAATTCTCATCTTAGTTGGCTCTTGGCTAAGCATATTATTGTTTGTCGTAATCTTCATATGCTTTGTCGTAATTTTTATTAGCTTTGTCGTAATTTTTTTATGCTTTGTCGTAAAATTCCTTAAATTGGTTCCTAAATTGAGCTTCATTTCCCGGGAAACTATTTATATACAAACAAAAAACCACCCATTAGAATACATTAAGTACTCGAAAGGATGGATAGTCTATATTTATTCAATGGACTTGGCAACTTTGGCTTGTTCCGCATGAAGTGCTTCAATTGTCTCACGTAATTCTTTTTTACTTAAAGTATTAACTTTTGAATGTTTTGCATGAAGAAAAGACGATATTACAAACATTAGCAATAGAATCAGTACAACTATTAGTAGTGCTATGCCAATCAAGTTTCCCCAAACCCCTTCCACTTACTTGTCCGGTCAATTTACCTTATTCTTCTAAAATATCACAATTTTCAGAGAAACGGAAGTGAGAAGAGTAAAAGTATGTAAAAAAATTCCTTCTTATATGGAAAGATAGAATTTTGAAGAATTCTTGCATTCACTTAATTACATACACCTTATTTTGAACGACTATCATTTTTTCACTCTCTGTACCTTTAATAGAATAAATTTCACTTCCCTTGCCAGCAAAAGTTGCTTCCCCATTTTTTAGCTGGTATTCAGGGTTTTCTTCTTCATTACTCCCTACGACAGTGAATTGTATATTCCCTAGTTCTTTCCCTATACTTTCTTTATTAAACGAATTAGTCTCTTCTTCACTATAATAGTATTTTTTATTGCTCCACTTCACGATATCCACCCATTCAATTGCGACATGAGTTTGATCAACAGGAGTCTTCACTTGAGTGTTCTGAGAAGTCATACCCTCTTGAATAGAGCATCCACTTAATAAAATTATTAAAAATAAGGACGCCCACCTTATAAATATTTTCAACAAATAAATCCCCACCTTTTGTAAATAGACGAGTATAGTTTCTATTAGTTTCAGTAAGCTACATGTTGTTGCTTTTGGCGATCGTCAAAAGCTTTAATGCATTTAAATGCCATTCGACTAGATGTCGAATGGCTACCAATCGGAAGCTTCTGTCTATGCCAGAAGCGTTCCTTTATCGCGCTCGAATTGTGTGGATTTCATGAATACTTGAATAATGTGTGTGAATCCTAGAATTATGCCGGTGAATCCTCGAATTATGCTCGCGAATCCTTGAATTATACTGGTGAATCCTTGAATTAACCGTGTGAATCCTCGAATTCCACCCGCGCTGACATGGAGAATCACTTGGCAGAAGGTTGCTTTTGGCAATCGCCAAAAGCTTTACAAGCATTTAAAAAGCCATTCGACTGAAGTCGAATGGCTCATTCGTATTAAGCTAGAAAGTTGATGCCCATTGGCAATTTGAATCCAAGGAACAAGGTAATGAATAAGATAATGAAAAATAAGATCCAGAACATATTTGCTGGCTTTTGTTTTTTCATACGAGCTAAAATCATTTCCATGAATCCAATAAGGAAAAGGCCGCTCAATAACTTAAATCCATAAAGCATGCCCATCTCGGAGGCCATACCTTGAATAAACAGAGCAATTCCTGTTAGAAGAATCAGGATGTAAAATACGCGTAAAACCATTTGCGTAATTTTTTGTCCTTTACTTCCGTTTGTCATCATAACTGCTACAAAGAATAAAATAATTCCGATTACCCATGATGTAATGTGTAAATGTGTGCTGGCTAAAAATTCCATGTTAGTCACCTCGTCTAATTAATCATTCTTTTCTATCGTATCATATCTATCAACTATACAACCTATTTAAACTCAATATGTTGTTCTGGGTTTCATTCAAAATGATTGCTAAGTGTGCCTATTCCTTCAACTGATACTTTGACAGTATCACCTGCTACTAAAAATTTGGGAGGGGTAAATCCTTTCCCTACTCCAGATGGTGTACCCGTTAGGATGACGTCCCCAGGCTCTAATGTCACCATACTTGAAATCTCTTCGATGAGTTGATCGATTGGAAAAATCATGTCCTTGGTGTGGCCATTTTGACGAACTTCATCGTTCACTTTAGTCACAACGGTTAATGATTGCGGATCTGGCAACTCATCTTTTGTTACTAGATACGGTCCCATAGGACAAGACCCTTTTAAACTTTTTCCTAAGAAATATTGTTGATGCTTTGACTGTAGATCACGTGCCGTCAAATCGTTAGCAATGGTATAACCAAATATATGGTCGTAGGCTAATTTTTTTGAAATGTTATCTCCTCTTTTGCTGATCACAACAGCGAGTTCTCCCTCATAGTCATAAGATGATGTGAGGTTAGCGTGAATAGGTAAGCTATCACCATCTCCAGCAATTGTAGTTGGTGACTTTGTGAAAATCATAACATGTTCTGGTGCTGCACTAGATCCCATTTCTTTCGCATGATCGGAATAATTACGACCAACTGCTAAAATGTTTTTGGGCGTACGGGGAATGGGTGATAGCCATTCGATACTGTCAAAAGAGTGTTTAAATTGTTTCGGTTCCTCATAAGATGTTGCCGCTTCCACAAGTTTTCTCATTTGTTCAACGAAATCCATACCTGACGCTACGCCATCTATTATGGTTGTAGGGAAACTAGGTAAAACAGCGAGTGTCTCTTGAATCGCTAAAACATCCCATACAGCTTCCTCTTTTTTCACCTTTGGACCAAACCCTATATTTCCATCATAGCGAAACGATAAAATTTTCATCTTCTAACACTCCTTCATTTTTTCATAAGCTGTCATCATTTTCGATCACTTCATTCACATAAAAAGCAATGTTCAACTTATCCTACGAGATTTCGTTATGTTTACCATCTACTAGTTCTGTGCGTTTTTCATTACCATAAGTTAGCCTTTTCCATAACATTTCCACTGGTCCTTGCTTAAATTTAGTTAACCACAATTCAGCAAAGATAAGCTGGATGATGAAAATACCGATGGCCATCCAAGTACCTGTCATGACATCCACTTTTCCGTATAATCCAAATCCAACCGAATAGAAGATGGTTGTAGCAACAATGGACTGTGTTAAATAAATCGTCATCGACATGCGTCCTGCTTTTGCAACAGGGCTAAAAATCTTTCGGAATAAAGACAGCTGGCATAATAACGCAATGATGCCTGCATAGGCAACTGCCTGGAGCGGTCCTCCAAAAACATCTTGAACATACATGGTGAAATAACTAGGTGGTTGAATATAAGGTAAGAACTTAATATACGTTCCAATTGATAAGGTCAAGCCGATTAAAACAAACCAAAAAGTTTTTATCTGAGCAGTTCGTTGAATTAGTTTTGCTTTTGAAGCAGCTGCTCCGATCATCATATAAGGTAATATCGTCATTAAAATAAACGGGATGATGGCTGGTCCATTTGCATAATTCCAATCCGCAGCCCTTTGCGCAAAGATATCCATCCAAGAACCAGATCCAAACGCCACAATCGACGCTTCAATTTGTTGTACACCTGAGTAAATCACTGCAGCATTAGGAGAATATTGTATAGCTAAATAGGATAGCCAGGCCATAAAGAAGTTCGGAATAAAATAGAATCCTAAAGCAAGTCCAACTAACCATTTTACAGATAATCGCAGAATCCACATCAACATAAGTCCACTAATGGCATACGTGATGAGAATATCCCCAGACCAGATAAAAAATGCATGAATAATCCCAAATCCAAGGAGCACAAATAATCTGCGGAGAGCAAGATTTGTAAAAGACCCCCCTCGTTCTTGTATCTTTTCATATTGCATCATTAGGCCATAGCCAAACAACATCGCAAATAGCGGGTATACACTCCCTTGAATGATGATATCAATCCACTGAAAGGCATCTCTATCTACAAGATCTGTGTACCATGTGTATGGGTCAATATAGTAAAAAGGGGTATGAAAAGCTAACATATTCACAATAAAAATACCAAGCAGAGAGAAGCCACGCATCATATCCAGCGCGACAACTCGTTCACTTAACTGAGTTGGTGTAACATTCACAATGTATCCTCCAATATCAACGTTTTCTCTGCATCAAATAAATACAGTGCTTTTTCTTTAATGGTGACACGTAATATTCGTTCTATGGCTTCTTTATATAAAGATAATTGTAAGCCGTAGCGTACATTCATTTCTCGTACTATCGCATTTTCGGTGATTAGGACGCCTTTAACACGATCTGTTTTATAGTCTAATAAGACCCACTGTCCATCTGATTCTTGGAATAAACAATCGGCAATCCCTTGCAAAATTTGAATATCATCATCCTCATCTGCCAATCCATACGTAAAGGGCACTTCTCGCAAGACTTGACTAGCGTTTCGAAGACGCTGCCCCATATCCGATTGTAAAAAGGATTGAATCGCAGAAACACTCACTGATGATGCTTCCTCTATTGTAAGTAATTGTTTGTCTGTTAACTGCTGAATAAACGTTTGTATAACTTCATTTGATGCTTCCATTGTAAAGTCTAAATGCTGCATCGTTGTATGGAGTGCAGTACCTATCTCAGCTGATGTCAATTTATGACCATCGCGTTGCATAAAAGCAGGTCGTTTATAGACCGTCTTCATGGCTTCCTTGACTTGAGCAGGTCTGAAAAACTCAGGTTCTTCAGATTGTCTTAATTGATCGAGTCGCTTCAATTCACTAACCGATTGTTTCGATCGCTTTGTTATCGCACGTTCAAAAGGATAGACCGTGTCGAACCTGCGGACAATTTCTTGATTCAGACGATCAGACGCTTTCAAAGGCTCCGTTTGAACATTCACCTTAGGCGTAGCCACTACTTCATCTCTCAGTTCTTCCACATCAATATGTTTAAATGACCAACTAGACGGATCTACCACACCATTTGATCTTGATGTTCCTCGCCAAGAGGCATAATCTGCATGTCTTGCAATAGCTGGACCAATCCAATCAAGAAATCCTTTAGCACGCGCTCTTACATATTCGGGCAACATGGCATCAGCTGCGCCACTAGCATCTTCCCATTTAGCAAATGTTTTTTCTGCATCCTTTACGGTAGCTACCAACACCAATTTTTCTTTTGCACGTGTCATGGCTACATATAGAACACGCATCTCTTCAGCTTTTAATTCGAGCTGTTTTTTCTCTTTCATTGCTAAGAAAGGAAGAGATGTAAAAGAAATTCGTTTCTCAGGGTCAATTGCTTTTACAGCAAGACCGAACGTTTGGTCAAATAAATACAGTTCGTTG
>JBFELW010000011.1:0-14687 GCA_041551995.1 Paenisporosarcina sp. | reverse complement strand
CATAAACCAACCATGAAAAGTGGTTTCATTCATATTCCGGCTTCGCATGAATTGGCCTTGCAACATGGCAGAATTCCAAGCATGTCCCATGAAGATTTATTGACTAGTATTCGAGTTTGTATAGAAGTGTTGTCTCATGATGATCAATGAAACGCCATCTAGCTTACTAAAAGTAATGCAAACAGGGGAAACAGCCTATCGTATTCATTTCGGTGAAACGGTTTGCAAAGAAACCTTAGATACTATAACGGAATTCATGCATGCTTTACGGGACACCTTCCACCACGAAATCGAAGATATGGTTCCAAGCTATACGACCCTTACTGTTTATTTTAATAAAGAAGAGGATAAAAATTTGAGGGAATTAACCTCATTTATTAAACAGTGGCAACGAATTAAACCAGTAACTGCTGTATCTAAAGCCCGTCGAATAACCATTCCCGTTTGCTATGAAGACCCATTTAGCATCGATCGGAATCGGATTGAAGAACATACTGGTCTTCCATTTGAAGAAATTATTCATCTTCATACAGATAGAGTGTACATCACCTACATGATTGGATTTCTTCCAGGATTCCCTTATTTGGGTGAGTTGAATGAAAAACTATCTGTGGACCGGTTGGATAAACCTAGACTCATCGTTCCTAAAGGGACAGTAGGAATTGGAGGTTCTCAGACGGGCATTTATCCGATTGAATCTCCTGGTGGCTGGAATATTCTTGGGAAAACGCCTTTGAATTTATTTTCCCTATCTCGAAAAGACCCATTTTTGATTTGCACGGGGGATGAAATTCAGTTTTCGCCGATTTCAATCGACGATTATTACAAAATAGAGAATCAGTTAAAAAATAATCCCGATACCGTTCAGGAGTACATAAAGGAGTTTCCTAAATGAGGATAGATATTAATGCTGATGTGGGCGAGAGCTTTGGTAATTATCAGTTAGGAAGCGATGAAGAGCTCTTCAAAGTCATTACATCCGCTAATGTAGCCTGTGGTTTTCATGCAGGGGATTTCCGCGTCATGAATCACACGATAAAAATGGCCAAAGAAAATAACATCTCAATAGGCGCACATCCTGGCTATCCGGACCTTCAAGGGTTCGGGAGAAGAGATATGAAGATGTCACCTGATGAGGTATATGAACTCGTCGTTTATCAACTAGGTGCGCTAAATGCCTTTTGCCAAGTCAACGAGACCCAAATACATCATGTTAAGCCACATGGTGCGCTATATAATACTGCCAGTAAAGACCGTGAAACAGCAGATGCAATCGCACATGCTATGAAGGATATTTTCCCACATGCCATTCTTTACGGATTATGTAATGGGGAGTTAGTCGAAGCGGGAAATCGTTTTGGAGTTAAGACTGCTGCTGAAGCTTTTGCCGATCGTCGTTATGACGAGAAAGGATTCCTTGTTTCACGCTCAATCGCAGACTCGGTCATTTCAGATGTCGAACAGATTGTTCAACAAGTCGAGGATATTGTTATAAAAAGGCGAGTGCTTACTGTGAATAAAACGTATATTCCAATAGAAGCAGATACTTTATGCTTTCATGGTGATGGTAACAATGTGGCAACAGTTGTAAAACAGGTAAGAAATAGACTAGTTGAAAAGAACGTATCCATTCAGTCATTGGAGTTGGTACTGTGAAACCACTTTTCAAGGTCCTGAAAACTGGCGTCTATTCATCTATACAGGATGAAGGAAGGTTCGGATATCGAGCTTTTGGAATTCCAGTAGCAGGTCCAATGGATAAGAAGGCATTTTTACTAGGACATGAGATCATAGGAAATGAACAAAACAAATCCTCCATTGAACTATTTCATGGAGGGCTAACGTTGGAAATACTGGACAATCATTATATGGTGATTACGGGTGGAGATTTAACAGCGGTAATCGACAATGAACCGTTTCCCCTTTGGAAAGCAATGAAAGTATCAAAAGGGCAAGTGATTTCATTTAAAAAACCAGCCCTAGGAAGCATTTCTTATATCACGCCATTAGGTGGAATGGTTTCACCAAAGGTTATGGGGAGTCAATCCGTCTACCCAAAAGGACAGATTGGTTCTTTGTTGAATAAAGATGATATCATCTATAGCCATGAGATACCATTGCCTAAATGTAATCGCAGCTTAATACCATCTGAAATACCAGAGTACCAAAACGAAGTAGAAGTTAACGTATGGCCAAGTCCTCATGAAGGCATGTTTTGCGAGAAAAGTATCCAAGCGTTTTTCGAAACTAGCTATACATTAAAAGCCGGTGACCGTATGGGGTACTTTTTCAGTGGTCCACAATTAGACTTTGCAAATAAAAACGATATCTTATCAGAAGCTACACAGTTTGGAACAATTCAAGTACCAAACAACGGACAGCCCATCGTTCTAATGGCAGATGCACAAACCGTGGGAGGTTACCCAACAATAGGAAAGGTAGCCGAAGCGGATCTTTGGAAACTCGCTCAACTTCGCAACGGAGGGAAAGTAAGATTTACAAGGGTAGACGCAAAAAGAGTTTGATAGTGGAGAACTTCCATCGATTTGATGGAAGTTCTTTTTTGTATATCGCGATAGATAGAGTGTCATTTAGTCGGATAGACCACAGAAAACGTGTCAGTTGGCAAGCCAACTGACACCATTACAAGCGCGATCGAATTGTGTGGAAAAAGTGAATTTTAGAATGTGGTGCTCGAATTCGAGAATAGGGGTGCTGAATTCGAGAATAGCCCGGTCGAAATGGAGAATAAGTAGTGTGAATCCTTGAATGACCCCCGCGAAATGGAAAATAAGTTTTAGCAGGAAGCTTCTGGCTCAACGCCAGAAGCTTATTTGAGTAATAAGGTCAATCCACAGAAAACGTGACATTTGCGGCTGCAAATGTCACCATTTCAGCACGTTAAATTGTGTGGAAAAAGTGAATCCTTTAATTATAGGATTGAATCCTCGAATTGTGCCCGCGAATCCTCGAATTCCTGTGCCGAATCCTCGAATTCCGACTACGAATCCTCGAATTCCCCCTTGCTATTGATTTGAACTATTGTGAATTGTATAAGGCAAATGGGAAAAATTTAATTCAAGTATATGATTACACTACATTTGTAGAACTATCAAATGACTTCTTATGAAGACATTAAGTATATGTTTTATAATGACCTGACGGATATGCTACAAACACCTCTATCCCTTTTAGGAATAGAGGTGTTTTATTTTTTATTCTTAGCTATATGCTTAAAATTCAAGAAGTTTCTACATCCTAGGAAGCTACCATATTATAGTAAATATATGTTGGTATTTAATTACTTTGTTTATTTCCTAGTAGCGTTTTTGTATTTAATTTATAAAATTCAACACCTGGCTGATCAAAAGGATTCACATCAGTTAAATAAGCACTCATAGCGCATGCTTTCATAAAGAAGTACATCAGATACCCAATATGATAGGCGTCATATTTTGAGACCTCTAAATGGATAACTGGAACCCCACCCTCTTTATGAGCAAATGCGGCACCAATTAGGGACTTTTTATTAAACTCGTGTAGAGAGATTCCTGAAATGTAGTTTAATTCATCTAAATTTCGTTCATCTTCTGGCAAATAAAAATCGTCATTGTGCTCGGTGAAGGATATCATGGTTTCAAATAAATTTCGTTTTCCATCTTGAATATACTGACCTAATGAATGCAAATCGGTTGTATATACGACTGAAGCGGGGAAGATGCCTTGATTTTGTTTTCCTTCACTTTCTCCAAACAATTGTTTCCACCATTCATGAAATGAAACTAGTTGAGGTTCGAAACTAGCTAGAATTTCAGTTGAATATCCTTCTTGAGAGAGGTGCTGACGAGTTACTGCATATTGATAAGCTGGATTCTCCTCTATTTTTGGAGAGTTTAAAGACTGCTCAGCACTAGCGGCACCCTTCAGAAGCTCACGTATTGAAATTCCTGCCGCAGCAACAGGTAATAATCCTACAGCCGTAAGTACGGAATATCTCCCACCAATATTCTCTGGAATCTCAAATCGTTTATAACCATTCTCCACTGCCATTTGGAACAATGCCCCAGAATCTGGATCGGTTGTTGCGATTATACGATTGCTCGCTTCATCTCCATATCGATTTTCCATGTAATGGCGTAATACACGAAAAGCAATGGCTGATTCAGTTGTTGTTCCGGATTTGGATATCACATTTAAAGTAACGTCTTTTGAATCTAAATAAGTCATTAATTCCTTAAGATAGGATCCACTGACGTTATGACCTGCATATAGAATCTCTGTTTTATTCTCATCTGGAAAATGAGTTCCTAACATATCAATAATTGCTTTTGAGCCTAAGTATGACCCACCGATTCCTATGACTACCAAGACATCAGAATTAGCTTGAATACTTTGAGCAGTCTGTTCTATTTCTTGTATGAAGGACTCTTTAACATGACTAGACCAATCTAACCAGCCCATAAATTCTGAGCCTGCTCCAGTACGTTCGTGTATTTGCATATGAATATTTGGTACTAATTTTATCTTTTCGAAATTAGTATAGTCTTGCTTGAGGAATGCTGTATTTAGTTTAATAGTCATAGTATTCTCCTAATAAAGTTATAAATAAACTATAACAATCTTTGCACGAAGATTACAGCTTTTCTGCGTATTAAACAATTTTGGGATGTATATAAAACTTTTAGAGTTTCATATTTTATAAATGGTAAAAGAAAAGCCAATCACTTGAATCTATGATTGGCATATTGGCTAACGATTCATTGCCTTATCGAGAAGCGCGGACTTACGAGCTTCTTTTGCTGCTTCGTAGTCATTGACAAATGTTTGTGCATGTTTTTTACTATGCCCATTAGCTACAAGATCTTTTTCAATAATCGTTACAATCTGAAGGAAGACACTATCTGTTTTTCCTTCAAGTTCTGCAGCTGCAGAGGAGTATTTATTATAGAAGTAGGCATAATTTATAGATTCACCATCTTCTTTTTTGTTTCGGTATTCTTCTTTAGCTCTACCAACTAATGCATTAATTCTATCATTAGCCTGAACTTGAAGACTATTCAACACAGGAGTATATTTCTGTTTAATAGAAGCAATAGTTATATGTTCAGTTGGCTTACTTACTGGGGTAGTTTCTTTTTTAGACGAACCAGTACTGTCTATATTTTTGCTAGTTTCATAACCAGAAGTATCCTCACGAGTATCATCAGAACCTAAACCTGAAGATTTAGATGATGTACTTCCAGAAGAAACAGTTCCAACTATACTGGTTTCTCCAGTTGTCGCTGAATCTGAAGTCCCGCTACCATTTTGCTCAGAATCAACAATATTTCCTTCTTCAGTTAATTCGAAAACTAAACCATCAGGAAGTTCAAGTTTATATGATTCTTTCGTAATTTCGGTAACTTCTGTATCTGCTACATCATATTCTTTAAAATGAAACGTATAAACAATATATCCAGCTACAATTAATAAAATAGTTATAAAGCTAGTTAATATCTTCTTCCAGTGCTTCATAGTCGTATTCCTCCTAAAATAAACTTTTAAATAAGGTTACCATAATTCTACATGTTCGAATATATTAATTAACCATAGGCATGCACTCCTATATAATCAGTAATTTAGGTTGTTGTTGGAAAATTTATGCACTATACTATACACAGCACTAAGCAAATATATTCATGGGGTGAAAAAATGACAAAATACGCAAATAATACAAAATTTTTAAAAGCAGTAATGGCAGGAGCAGTAGCATTTACACCAGTTTTAGCGGTAGGTTTTAATGCAGAGAAGGTAAATGCAGCTGGAACTGACTATACAAACATTGATGCATTTATTGCAGATTTAAATGTTGCTTATGATTCATTAGGCACATTAGACAAAGGTTACCTACATTCAGCACATGACAATATTAACAGTGAATTAGCAAAACCTATGACAGCAACTAGAGTAGAAAGTGTTCTTGAAGATTCAACAAATTCACATGCGAAAATAGTAGTTACCGAATTAGTTAAACTACTAGCTGCATCTTCTACAGGGTATGAATTAAAGGAAGCTCTAATAATTTTTGATGACACAGTATCTGAATCAAATATTAATGGCGCATTTGGATCGACAGTAACTAAACAGCAATTTGTAGATTATTTAGTGTTTGTTGAAGCATCTATTTTCTCAGAATTAAATAATTCTCAAACATATGCTTCATATTTTGATGTATTTAATAATGTTCTATTGAATTCTTTAGCAAACGATACACACAATGACGTTGCGGTTGCAATTGCACTTACCGTTAAAGAAGATTTAGTGAAAGATTTACTTAAAGGTATCGTTACTGATGCAGGTATTCTACAAGTAGAAAAAGATGCTTTTGTAAAACTAGCTAAAAACTATATACCTACACCACCTTCTTCCGGTGGCGGTGGAGGTTTCCCAACTCCAGGACCAGGACCAGTTGATGGTGGTAGCGGTGAAGTTACTGTAGGTGGAGGAACAATTGAATCAAATCCCCAATCAGTTATCGATGCGATTAACAATGCAACAACTGTTGATGCATTAGTAATTGAATTAGCTGTTGGTACGGAAGTAGTTTCCATTCCAGCTACTGTATTAACTGCTCTTGATAACAAAAATGATGAAGCTGTTGTCGTAATTGTCGCTGGAGACGCTACATACGAAGTACCAGTTTCTCAAATTAATCTTGCAGCTGCTGCATCTAAATTAGGTGTTGCAACCGCTGAATTAGAATTAAAAGTAACACTTGATGAAGTGACTAACCCATTAACTGGTAAAGCAACTTTCACTACATTGTCAGGTGCTATTGATTTTAACTTATCCATAGTTGCTCCTAATGGAGAAACTATACAATTGAAATACTTTAATAAACCACTACAACGTTCTATCACAGCTACCACTGCCTTGAACCCTTTAACTACGGTTGGTGTAGTTGTAAATGCAAACGGTACTGTTGTAGCGGTTCCAACTTTCGTTCCAGCTACAGGTAATAGTGCCAACCTTTACCGTAACAGCAACTCAGTTTATACATTAATCAAGAACTCTAAAACATTCACAGACGTTGACAAAGGTGCTAGCTGGGCTGAAGAATATGTTGAGAAATTAGCTTCACGCATGGTTGTTAATGGAGTGAATAATGACTCATTCAAACCTTCTCAAATGATAAATCGTGGTGAATTTGCAGCGATTTTAGCACGTGGATTAGGATTAGTAGCTGAAGACATGACAGCTAAAGACTTCAAGGACGTATCTTTAAGCCAAGGCTTCAATAAAAATGGTGAAATTGCTGCTGTTGTTGATGCAGGATTAGTAAAAGGGTACGAAGATGGTACATTCCGTCCATATGAAGAAATTACTCGTGACCAAGCTGCTATCATGATTAGCCGTGCAATAGACTATATTAATTCTGACTTAGTTAAACTTGATACTGCTAAGAAACTATCTAATTTCAAAGATGCTAAAGAGATTGGTGCTGCTTCTCGTACACATGTGGAGAAAGTATACCAAGCTGGTTATTTAGAAGGATTCACGGATCATACATTCCGCCCGACTTCTGAAGCAAACCGTGCTCAAATGGCAAAAATTCTTTATAACTTCTTACAATCTATCGAATATATTAACTAATCAGACGTAAAAAGGTCTCTACTCCTCATGAGTAGAGACCTTTTCTTATTAAAACACTTTTGTATTTATCTTTTCACCATTTGTAAAATCCGATTAAATCCAACAGGGTACGCTAATTTCAACGCAATTGCATAAGTTAGTATTCCTAAAGGTACGAGGACTCCTAGCTGCAATAGAGAGTACCAATCTTCTACATCAAGTAAAACCTTGGCGCCCCATATAACAGCTCCCATAACTAGTGCAGGAACGATCACACATATACTCATACGAGCAAAGCGCATAAATTCTGACTTCCCTAAATCACGATACACTACAATCATCGATACGACAAAATAGTAAACACTTACAACGGAAGCAGAGAAAGCGAGAGCTGGGTACCCATAATCATCGACTAACCACCAATTCATTAAGAAGTTAACCAAAATGGTCGTTACACTGATTCGGAAGACTATAGCCGTCTTTCCACGAGCATACATAGACTTTGATAAAATCAGCTGCATACCCTGAAAGACGATGATCGGTAAATAAAACAATAAGGCAATATACGTATTTTCAGTATCGGTTGAAGTAAACCTACCACGTTCGTATACAAATGCTAGTGCAGCGTCACCCACAACCAGTAGTCCAATAGCGATCGGAAGCAATGTGACGAGTGAAATCTCCATTCCTCTAAAGAACGTATCTTTAAATTTCTGAAGATCTTCAGTCTGTTCACTCATTAACGTAAATATGATCGCTGCGAGAGTAGTCGCATATATGGCATTTGGAATGCTCACCAATAAGGATGAGTTATTTAAATAAGTAACGGCACCTTCACTTACCCCAGATGCAAAGGCTTTATTGACAAATAAATTTACTTGTCCTACTACGGAATTGAGTAGGGAAGGGATGATTAAAATAATAAAGGCTTTTTTAAAATCATTTTCCATTGCAAAATCTGGTCGCCATTTATAATCAGATTTTCCTAAGAAGAATAATTGGATAAGCACGCCTAGGATTGTACCGAAAATAAACCCATACACGAGCGAATAAATGCCCCAAGTATCACTAAAGAAGAGGGCAAATACGGCAGCCATCAATGTCGCGAGTAATTTCGCGAGTTGTGAAGGAACAAAGATACGTCTGGATTGTAGGTATGAGTCAAGTAACCCTGTTAATGCTATCAACGTCATAAATGCAAAGAAAATTCGAGTCATTTGAATAGCGTACGGTTCAATTTCAGCCTTCATATTGCCATATAGGAAGGGCACAAAGTTACTTGCAAACATCCAACCTAGGACACTAATAATGATAAATAATAACATCGTCCAGTTTAATAAAGAATTTGCATTTTGATCTGATGTATCGCTTCCGGTTTTTCGGCGTTTTATATACATGGGTAAAAATACATTATTAAAACCCGTAGCAATCATCGCGACAACTAAAGTGATAAAACCAAATGCTAAAAAGTATCCATCCGTTTGAGCGCTAACCCCAAACTCACGAGCAACAATAGCCTCTCGAATGAAACCAGACAACTTTAACAACAAGGCAAGCCCAGTTGTCCAAAGTGCTGCTTTCTTTAAACTACCACCCATATCAACACCTACTTAGAAAAACTCCCTGCACTTCTGCAAGGAGCCTTAGATTATTTAGCAATTGCTGCAGTATAGATACTTTCATATTTTTCAGCTGCTGCAAAATGTGAATATTCATTAATAATTTTTTGTCTTGCTGCTAAAGCTAATTGGGAACCTTCTTCTTTATTGTCTAGAAGTCGAATCATGGCGTTAGACAAATCTTCAACATTCCGTTCTTCAACTAGAAGACCATCTTGTTCGTGGGAGACAATTTCTTTCAAGCCACCAACCGCACAAGCGATCAAAGGTACTCCTGACCCCATCGCTTCTAATGCAGAAATCGAAGTAGCCTCCTCAACTCCCGCACTATATATAGAAGGAACTAAAACTACATCACTCAAGGCATAATATTCAATCATGAATTTATGATCAATTGCTCCAAGTAATGTTACACGGTTTGCAACACCCAGTTCTGCGGCTTTTGCTTTAATTTCATCAAACATTTCACCAGTTCCTGCAAACACAATCCGTGCATTTGGAAATTTTTTAAGAACAGGAGGGAAGGAAAGGACTGGATAAATAACGCCGTTTTTTCGTGTCAAGCGTCTTGGCACAAAGAAAATTAAATCATCTTGATTAAATCCGTATTTTTCACGGAATTCAATACGTCTCTCAACCTCAGGTTTAAATGATTCTACGTCGATGAA
Source organism: Paenisporosarcina sp. (assembly GCA_041551995.1). Taxonomy (GTDB): domain Bacteria; phylum Bacillota; class Bacilli; order Bacillales_A; family Planococcaceae; genus Paenisporosarcina. The sequence continues at coordinate 4,789 of JBFELW010000011.1, read as the reverse complement.
GTTTTTAATCATCGATCCTTTTACTCCGGTTTCACGCTCTACATAATCTTTAATTCGTGTATCTACTGTAATAACAGCTTTTGTTGCCGTATACGCAACACGCTCGTCCGCCATTAACTTGTCCGCTTGTTTTGATCCTTCATCAACAGAATCTTTTGAAATACTTTCATAGGTTAAATATCCATGCACTGTACTCACAGTTGGAATACCGGAAGCTAATGCTGCCATTGTAGCGAACACATCCTGTGCATTAACTAAGTCATAACCAGTGCCTATTCGTTCTTTAACAAGTTTTTCAATAAACTCTTTACGACGTTGAAGTGTCCACACGTAACCAGAGCCTTTTCTAATCTTATTCAAGATAAAAGCGGGCCCACGAGCAATTAAATTACGCTTCCACGCAGGAACATCAGTAAAGGATACAATGTCTACAGTATGTCCTCGATTTTCTAATCCGGTCTTTAGTGTAGCTAAATGCGTTGATAATCCACCTAAATGTGGATAGTCATATGAAGTCGCGAGTAGAATTTTCATTTTGCAGTCCTCCCAAACTTCTCTTTTAGTAGAGTTACATTTCGACGTGCTTCGTGACGAAGAATATCAACATTAGGTTCCATCATCTTTTTGACTTCAGCAGAGTGGTCTAATGCATACAAAGCTTCTTTCAATAAATCCTCTTTTGTAAAGTCTTCTAAAGGAAAGGAATGCTTCCACATGCCCGACCGTTTTAAAAAGCTTTCCACTTTCCGGTCATAACTTAGCCCAATATGGGGAACATTCGACAATGCCGCAAAAATGAGTGCGTGTAAGCGTAAGGCAAGTGTCAAATCAGTTTGTCCAATAAATGAATGAAACTGATTCGGTGTAAATTGTTCCCCTAACAGTTTCGTAGATTCAGCATGTTTCATTTTCGCTAAAATCTTCTTGGAAATATTCGTGTCATATGGTGGTTCCATTGGGACGAATACGGGTGTCACATTTCGTTGTTCGATTAATTTATCTAATACCCATGCCATTTTTTCAATGTACTCATCTTCTTGTTCGAACCAGGGTCTAGGCGCAACGGCTACTAATTTCTCCATTCCGTTAAGCTGAAGTGAATCATATGCCGAAGTATCTGGTGTACCTTGGAATGCAAATACGATATCCGCAGTGACAACTGTTTTGGGCCGGGTTACGCCTAACGAATGAAGGTACTCTTTTGAATACTCATCTCGAACGGTCACAAAGTCCGCCATATTGGCGAAAACCTTCATAAGAATTTTCCCCCAAGTAGAAGTAACAGGTCCAATCCCTTGTGAGAAGAACATCACTTTTGCGCGGCAAAGTTTTGCTAAAAAGACGATGAGTAAATAATAGGGAAGGGGTCCAAACAAGAACTTAGTTGGATATGTGTCTTGTAATAACCCGCCGCCTCCAGAGATTAAGAGGTCCGCATGACGCAAAGCTTTTATTTTTTCTTTATTCCCACGACGCCATCCACGATATACGGATTTAACGCCATGTTCTTTAGCAGTTTGTTCCGGTGATAAAGAAAACACCGTAATATCTGGATTGTCTAATTCAGAACGTAAATTATCAACAATCGCTTTTAATATCGCTTCGTCACCTGTATTGCCAAGTCCATAGAAGCCGGAAAGTACAATTTTCAACTAAAATCCTCCTCTTAAGAAAAGCTCTAAGGCTTAAAATTGCGACATCGTGTCGCTAAGCCTATGACCCAGGTCATGTGTGCCCCAAACGCTACTCTAGCTCGACGCTGGTGCTAGAAGGGCCGATGCAAATACAATTTTGTAAGGCTAAATCCGCAACACGGTACTCTTTCGGTTAATCGTCGCAAAATGCAAAGCTAAGCAAGTTATTGTGATGCCCATAGGATTTACATCCTGTAAGCCTACGCTTAAGTGCAAGCTGGTGTTTGAAGCTAGACGTAGTGTAACCTTGTAAAAGATAGGTATAAATGTCATACCTTTTCAATATTAATAAAAGCTTTCACTCCTAGGTGAAAGCGTCATATGACCAAATTTTATCACTTGTGGCGGACCCTATGCAACTAAACAAAAAATCTGCTATACTATATCAATTGAAAGTGAACGAATTGAGGGTGTATAAAGTGAAAGAAACCTATTTAGGCGTTGATGTTTCGCCATTAACATATGAAGGTATATTATCAGAAATCAAAACTAAAATTGTTCAAAACGAGCAGTCAACAATAATTGCGGTGAACCCTGAGAAAATTATCGCAGCACAGCGCAACTCAGAAGTGAAAACTCTGATTAATAACTCTACTTTTCAAATTGCAGATGGAGTCGGGGTATTACTCGCTTCAAAGTTAAAAAGCGGAAAGATTACATCGAGAGTAACTGGGGTAGAAATGATGGGAGCACTACTTAACTTTGCGACAGCTGAGGGCCATCCTGTATACTTCTATGGTGCAAAAGAAGAAGTCGTTACTAAGGCGATTGCTGAGATTCAGAAGGAAAGACCCACTATACAAATAGCAGGTTATACAAATGGTTATGAAAAAGATGAAGCTTCATTGGTACACCGAATTAATAACAGTGATGCGAAAATCTTATTTGTTGCGTTAGGGAGTCCTAAACAAGAATTGTGGATAAAAAGAAACTTAACGAACCTGCCAAACGTTCTTGTTTTTCAAGGGGTTGGTGGTAGTTTTGATGTGTTTTCAGGAACAGTAAAACGAGCACCTGCATTATTTCGAAAGTTTGGGTTAGAATGGTTTTACCGTTTAGTAAGCAACCCATCTCGATTAAAAAGACAGATGAACTTACCGGTTTTTTTATTGAAAGTGTTAAAAGAACGGAAGAAATAATCAAAACCTACTATTATATATATCACCTATCGAAGGAGAATTTAAATGAAAAAATCTATTTGTGTTGTTGGACTTGGCTATATCGGTCTTCCAACGGCAGTGATGTTCGCTAACCACGGTCACAAAGTTCACGGAGTCGACGTTAACGAAAGAACTATTTCTATGATTCAACAAAAAGAATTACATATAGAAGAATATGGTTTACAAGAACGTCTAGACAAAGCGATTGACTCAGGCGCTCTTAATGTCTCACTAACGCCAGTAAAAGCAGATGTATATATTATTGCAGTTCCATCACCTATCAAACCAGATAAAACAGCTAATTTAGAATATGTTCGTAGTGCGACTGCTGCCATCGTACCATTTCTAGAAAAAGGTAACTTGGTTATTCTTGAATCCACTGTCCCACCACGTACAGTAGAAGATGTTATGATGCCAGAATTAATTAAATCTAATCTAGAAATAGGAACTGAACTGTTAGTTTCCCATTCACCAGAACGTGTTATACCAGGCAAAGTGTTTACTGAATTAGTATCCAACGATCGTATAATCGGTGGTATAAATGAAGAGTCTGCTCGTCAAACGACTAAACTGTATCAATCCTTTGTAGAAGGTGAAATGCATGAGACCGATGCAACAACAGCTGAACTAGTAAAAGTTATGGAAAATACGTATCGTGATGTGAATATTGCTTTTGCAAATGAATTAGCAAAAATCGCTCAAAACATCGGAGTTAACGTGTGGGAAGCGATTAGACTGGCAAACTTCCATCCTCGTGTGAATATACACTTGCCAGGTCCAGGAGTAGGCGGGCATTGTATCGCAGTGGATCCCTGGTTTTTAGTAGAATTAGACCCGCAGCAAGCTAAAATGATTCACTTGGCCCGTCAAACAAATGATGGTATGCCTTCATATACTGCACAATTAACTGCAGATATTTTAAGTGCAAAAGGAATAAAAGAACCCAAAATTGCGGTTCTAGGACTAGCATTTAAAGGGAACATTGATGATATGCGTGAAAGTCCGTCAGTTGAAGTAGTAGAGCAATTACGTAAAAGAGAGCTAGAACTGAAAGCATTTGACCCACATATCAAAACCAACAACTTACCAGAACAAACACAATCACGAAATGAGGCTTTATCAAATGCTTCTGCCATCTTAATTTTGACAGACCATCAAGCCTTTAAAGATATTGATCCTGTTCAAATTAAATCTGAGATGAGTCACCATATTATTATTGACACCAAAAACTGTATCAATCGTATAAAATGGGAAGCTGCTGGATTTGATGTATATGTACTAGGAGATTCGAAGAACTAAGTATTGTTGTTGATACACTTCTTTTATATAGTAGAAATTCGTTTTATCCTAATAAGAAAAAAGATCAGCATATACCTAACAAGGTGCATGCTGATCTTTTTTTTTGAACAGAAGAATAAATAATAGAATTTATTTATATAATAAAGAGTTGTTTAAATATCATTACTCTTCGCGGTAATAATAAAATGAAAGGATGCATGTAAAAAATACCATTACTGGATGAATTAAAAGGACCATAATTTGGTGCTTAAATGACGAAACCGGGACAAGCTTGTAAACAATTTGTTGCATTTATCAAATAAAAGTAATAAAACTTAAGAAATAAGTTGAAATTAGACTATATTTTGGTAGAATAGATTAAGAGTTTAATTGTTTGTAATCAAATATTGCCAATTTTGAATGAAATACTCGTAATTATATTAATAGTTCCGAATATTTTACGATTTATGTGGCATATATTTGCATTTACTGTTACAATTTAAGCTGAATCTATGAAAAATTCATAGAGTACAAAAAGATATACAAATCAGGGAGGAATTCTACACATGGCTTACCAACCAAAGTCGTACAAAAAATTCGTTGCAACTGCAGCGACAGCAACATTAGTTGCATCAGCATTAGTACCAACTGCTTCTG
>JBFELW010000010.1:0-14750 GCA_041551995.1 Paenisporosarcina sp. | reverse complement strand
TCCTACACAGTATAACAAAAAAACTGAACAGAGTTGTTCTCTGTTCAGTCTTTTGGCATTTGAAACGGTTTTTCATCTGGATATAGTCTGCCGAGCATTTCATCATACGTATCGTTTCCATAATCGAAGCAACGTCTAACACGTGAGATGGTAGCTGTACTTGCACCCGTTTCGTTTTTAATAACTTCATACGTTTTTTTCAAACGAAGTAAATGGGCAACTTCAAATCGTTGTGCCAATGATTGAATCTCACTGATCGTACATAAATCGTCAAAAAATCGATAGCACTCTTCGATATCGTTTAACTCTAATACAGCCTTAAATAACTGCTCGGTCTGATGACCACGAATTTTTTCTATTTGCAAAGAAATGACCATCCTTTCTCCTGTTTATCATCTATACACTTATTACCATTAAGGATTAAATGTGACCATCTGCTCAATGCCTGGTTTGGTTGGTACTAAATGCACCCATGATTTACCAGGAACCATTAGGGCTGGAAGTCCATTTTCCATTGGGACGAGGAACCCGTCAATTTTTTGCCATTCTATTTCTTTCATAACACCTGCTTGAAATAAGTATCCTTTACCACCAGATAGTAAATCAAGTTGTTGGCGTCCTTGAGCGTCTATTGTTTGATGCATGACTTCAAAGAACATAACATTCGATAAACTAACTTCTTGAAGTGTATCTTTGTCTTTCGTGATTTCCCTACCGGATAAACGGCTATAGTGTTGGCTAAGTGTATCATACGTATAGACATGGTGGAAGTCCTCACTCAGTCCGTATCGGACATCAATCACAGTTGCCAATTCACCCATTTTTGCCCCATCGATTGTTTCATAATACGAAAAAGGAGGCGTTTTTCGTAATTCTATTTCAGCGCCCACTCTTTCCATTCCTTTACGTATATTCTCTGCGGAAGTATAAGAATTATGGGGAGCTTTACGGTCTGTTGAGCGTCTAAATAAAGTTCCATCATATTGCATGCCATTTATGTGGTCGATTTTACCAGAGTTAAGCATCTGTTTGGCCTCTGGACTATACCCGTGTGCCACATAAAAAGCGTCGAGTCCCTGAGATATTTCAATGAAATAATCCCTTGCACTTCGAATAGGACCTATTTCTTCAGGAAGATTGCTTTGGAATAAGGCAAGTAGTCTAGTAACATTTCCTTCAGCTAACATTTCATACACGATATCTGCCTGGGCAATTCCTGATTGTGGACGTGCTAATGGATGATTATTAATGGTAGCTATAACGGGTCGATGTGTGAATTCTGTTTCACTACGTTCTCCCGTAAAAGGAGCTTGATAAGGAAGTACATCCTCCTCCTCATCACCTTCTGGACTTTCTTCTACAACTTCAACAATATCTTCATCTTCTTTAACCGGTAGATCTATTGCTTCTTCTATATCTTTCGAACAACCAGATACTACAAAAAGAAAGACGATAGCGAACACCCATTTTCTCATTTCAAGCACCTCCTAAGACCTCATAAAAGAAGGGAATAAGAGTGATTTCTTCATCACGTCATAGATTCCTCGTTGTGTAATGCGCACATAGGGTAAGTGAGTGGACTGTAAAAATAATAACGTATAAATCGCGTCACCATATTTATATCCTCGCTCTTTTAGCGCTTCTTTCAGTGCGATCTCTTGATTTATTAAAACATCAAAATTCTCCGAAGATAGACCTCCACCAATTGTTAACGGGATGAACGACACCACTTCACCACCTTCTACTAGCACGATGCCACCTTTTCTTCGTTTCATTTCATTAAAAGCAACTAACATATCCTGACGATTTTTTCCGATAAGTATGATATCCCCTGTATTCGAGTATGATGAGGCAAAACCCTGCACAGATGTAGCGAATCCTTTAATCATCGTATTGACTCGCCATTTTCCTTTTCGATCAACTAGCATTAAAAAGCTTTCATCGTGATCACTACCCAGCTGTTCTTCCTCGCCTGCATGAATGGTCACGCTATAAGGTTTTGTAATTACATCATTCACCATTTCGATTCCAAAAGGCATTGAAAACTCAAAATCACCCTCATGAAGGTCAAATGGTAGGTCTAATTCTCCAAGTACTGACCAATCAATGCTTGGTAAGTCATGAACTCTTTTACCATCACGCTTTAGCCATACGCCTTTTGACAATACACTTACTGGAACTGGATTGGTTTCAGATTCAAGGAAGTTAAGTGTGGCAAATCTCCCTGTCGCAATAAACCCATGTAAATTAGACATGTTGTAATATCGCGCTACATTATAGCTTGCCATTAAATACGCATCAATAGGTTTCACACCTGCATCTAGAGCTATTTGTATACATTTATCCATCACACCATCTTGATGAAAAGAAGGTGTTGAGCCATCTGTCGTCATCATTAAATGATCAAACACATCTAATTCTTTTTCAATAATTCCTTTTAACAAGTTGGGTAGGTCAGGTCGTATGGAAGAGTGTCTTAGCGTAACGGCATATCCGTGTAACAACCGTCTTTCCACTTCTTCTACAGTCATTGCCTCATGATCGCCGTCAGCTCCTAAAAGACGCATACGTGCTAAAGTTCGCTCTGAAGCACCCGGAAAATGACCCTCTACTTTTTTGCCTTTCATTTTTGCAGATTGTAGCCAATATAGCATTTGATCATCACCTGCTAATAATCGAGGCCAAGCCGTTAACTCTCCACCAAGTAAGACTTCTGGTCGATCTAGCCACTCACCAATAGACTTTGATGTGTACAACTCATCTTCATTCTCCAGTTCTGTCTGGGAATCAAACCGAGCCCACCAATAAAATGAAAATGGCAGCTCATTTAACTGATCGAGTAATGTAAACGCTTTCTCATTTTCTAGCATTAAAAACAAAATGAGGTTATCTGATAGAAATGTAGTTGTTCCTAATTGGGCTGCATAATCAGCAAAAGATTGGGGATTATAAAGTTGAAATGGATGAACATGAGGTTCGATATAACCAGGCACAATCAATTTCCCAAGCGCATCAATGACCTCGACTCCTTCAGTTGATGCCGGAAGATCAGGACCTGCATATACGATTCGGTCTTGTGAAATCCAAATATTTCCTTCAATCCATTTCTTAAGCACGCTATGTAAGTATGTCGCATTTATGATCAATTTGTCAGGATTTACTTTCCCATCAATAATACTTAATTGATGACGGATTTCTCCTATTTTCCATAAAGGGTGTTGCATCTCATCCATCTCCTTTCATGCACATAATATATGTGAATATGGGTTATTCAAATTAGAAAATATATAAGCCTGTCCCACTAAGGAGACAAGCTTTGTTTTTCTAATAGTAGCATAGCACCATTGGAAAATATAGACCGTTCTATCACTTGTTTGAAAATTCAGTTAGGAGGAAACAAAATTGACACAAACTCAAAATATTAGCCTTCGTAATGCACTAGTAAGAATTACCATGGGGCTTAGTATGGTTGCTTATGGAACTTCACACCTCATCAAAGAACCCGCAAGTAACAGAGGTCGTATGATGATTGTTTTGGGTGCTATGAAAGCTGGTGAAGGTACATTAAGATATTGTCCTACAAAAGCCGTATTAAATACATCCATCCAAAACATAATGAGTGAAAGTGGTGCGTTAGGTAATACCGGGAATTCACCTATGCAAAACATGGGTTCGGCGATGCAAAACGTTGGCTCAACCGTACAAAACATGATGGGCGGAGCTGGTAGTGGTACTGCTACTGGTACTGCTACTGGTACTGCTACTGCTACTGGTAGTGGTAGTGGGTTACAAAACGTTGTTCCTGAGGTTACTAAGTTAATGAAAGATTTTGCTGGTATAGGAAATGCTGGTGGAAATAATCAGTCTAACACGGCTGGTACTGGCAATACGACTGCAACAAGTAGTGTCTTTGGCGCTACTGGTGGTAATGCTACTAAAAACAATAGTACAACTAACAATAATCCGAGTGGAAACACATCAAACAGCTCTACGACTAAACCTGCCAATAATAATGCATATGGAGACCCAAACAAAAACAATAATGGAAATAAAGCAAATAATGGTACGAACGGAAATAAAAACGGTAGTGCACCTATTAACCCCTCATAATAGGTAAATTAAAATAAAGATGGCTGTTTCCCAATTGGGAGACAGCCATCTTCTTATTTAAGTGCGCGCCAACCAATATCGTAGCGATAGAAGAATCCATCCCATTCCATTTCGGATAATGCCTCATACACTTGTCGCTTAGATTGTTGTAGCGATGCCGATCTGGAAGACACTAAAATGACCCGACCACCATTGCCAATGAAATGTCCATCTACTTCTTTCGTACCTGCATGAAACACATGTACATTATCATTTAAATTAGGTAAATTAGGTAACCGAACACCTTTTTTAACAGCTTCAGGATAGCCATTTGCCGCAATTACAACGCCTAGAATTTCATCCGATGACCATTTTAACTCAAATGGTTTTTCATCGAGAAGTGCAGTCATAAATTCACCAAAATCTGAAGCCATACGTGGCAGTACAACTTGTGTTTCGGGGTCTCCGAATCGCGCATTGAATTCAATCACTTTTGGTCCATCTTTTGTTAGAATTAATCCAGCATATAGAATCCCGCTGAATGCTGCACCTTGATCCGTCATTGCTTGAACGGTTGGTATCACGATTGTTTCATAGGCCTGTTTAACCACGTCTTCTGAAATATGAGGAACTGGTGAATATGCACCCATACCACCTGTATTTGGTCCCTTATCTCCATCAAATGCACGTTTATGATCTTGTGCAATAACCATCGGATAAATTTGACCGTTATGAACAAACGACATATATGAAAATTCTTCGCCATCTAAGAATGCTTCGATGACAACTCGAGAGGAAGACTCACCGAACTTTTGATTTCCAATCATATCATCTACGCTATCTAATGCTTCTTGTAAAGTTAGGGCAACCACTACGCCTTTTCCAGCTGCCAATCCATCTGCCTTAACTACAATGGGTGCACCCATTTTATGAATATATGCTTTCGCTTCATTAACATCTGTAAACGTTTCGTATGAAGCTGTCGGAATATCATATTTTTTCATAAGTTCTTTTGCAAACGATTTGCTTCCTTCAATTTGCGCGGCCGCTTTAGTTGGACCAAAGATCCGTAATCCCTCAGCTTGGAAATAGTCGACAATTCCAGCAGCCAGAGGTTGTTCAGGTCCTACAAATGTCAGGTCAATCGCATTCTCCTGCACGAATGCTACAAGCATTTGAAATTCCATAACCTCAATTCCAACACAGGTTGCATCATGTTTCATCCCATCATTACCAGGTGCTACAAACACTTCTGTTACCGATGGAGAATTCTTAAACTGACGTACAATGGCATGTTCACGTCCACCACTACCAATAACGAGTACTTTCAAATGATGACCCCCTTAATGTTTAAAGTGTCGAACAGAAGTAAATACCATCGCAATTCCATATTCATTTGCTTTCTGAATAGAATCCTCATCTTTTACTGAACCACCTGGTTGAATAATGGCTGTAATTCCTGCTTTTGCTGCGGTTTCTACCGTATCATTCATTGGGAAAAATGCATCGGATGCAAGAGACGCCCCTTTTGCTTTTGTTCCGGCTTGCTCAAGTGCAATTTTAGCTGCACCTACACGATTCATTTGACCCGCTCCAATACCAAGTGTCATTTGAGCATCTGACACAACAATGGCATTCGATTTTACATGTTTGACAACACCCCAACCGAGTTGTAACGCTGCCCATTCTTCATCTGTCGGTTGTCGTTCTGTAACAACACGTACATCTGCATCTGCAAATCCATAACGATCTGGTTCTTGTATTAATAGTCCACCTTCGATTGAAACGGTATTCCATTTGTCTTGTTTGTTCTGTTCAAATGAAATGGTTAGTAATCGAATGTTTTTCTTTTTGGTCAAAATTGCTCGTGCTTCTTCAGTAAATGAAGGTGCTAAAATGATTTCAAGAAAAATCTCTGATAATTGTTCTGCAGTTGGTACGTCTACTTCACGATTAAGTGCCACTATTCCTCCGAAAATTGAAGTGGAATCTGCTTCGTATGCCTTTTTAAATGCTTCTGAAATCGATTCGCCTGTTCCAACTCCACAAGGATTCATGTGTTTGACAGCTACAGCTGCTGGTAGGTTAAATTCTTTCACGATTTGAATTGCAGCGTTCGCATCTTGAATATTGTTATACGATAACTCTTTACCATGTAATTGTTCCGCTGATGCAATTGAAAAATCCGATCCTAATGATCGCTTGTAAAATGCAGCTTTTTGATGAGGATTTTCGCCATAACGAAGGGGCTGTTTTAATTCATAAGTCAATGTAACTTGCTCAGGGAATTCTTCTCCTGCAAGTTCTGTTAAGTATCCTGAGATATACGCATCGTATGAAGCTGTATGACGGAATACTTTTGCAGCTAAACGTCGACGAGTTTCCATAGTTGTTCTGCCATCCGCTTTTAATTCTGCCAAAACAGCTGGATAGTCCGCGGCATCTGTTACAACCGTAACGTATGTATGGTTTTTTGCAGATGCCCTTAGCATAGCTGGTCCACCGATATCGATATTCTCAATAGCATCTTCAGCTGTCACATTTGGTTTTGAGATGGTTTCACGGAATGGATATAAATTCACACATACCACGTCAATGGGTTTAATACCATGCTCGCTCATTTGTGCTTGATGATCAACATCATCATGTTTAGCCAGAAGACCACCGTGAATCATTGGGTTCAACGTTTTAACACGTCCACCTAATATTTCAGGAAAACCTGTGACCTGATCAACCGGTGTAATGGCAACTCCATTGTCTTGCAAGTACGCTTTTGTTCCACCAGTAGATAAAATTTCATAGCCTAATCCTTCAAGTTCCTTTGCAAAATCAAGAATACCTGATTTGTCTGACACACTGATTAATGCTCGTTTTGTCATGAGATGTCCTCCTTATGGAAACAACTAGAAATCTAAAGTTCTTTAGGACTCCATAATTGTTGTAACGTTTTTGTATATAAACCATGTTCAATTGCATGAATACGTTGTTCAGCCTGTTCACGGTCGCATCCTTCAATATCAACAGATTGTTGGGCTAATACTGGACCTGTATCCATCCCAGCATCTACGAAGTGCACCGTAACACCAGTTACTTTCACCCCATGCTTTAATGCTTGTCCAATAGCGTCCAACCCTGGAAATGAAGGCAAAAGAGAAGGGTGAATATTTAGGATTCGATTCGGATACGCCATAAGAAGTGTGTCGCCAATTAATCGCATATACCCTGCTAGAACAATCCACTCTACTTGTCGTGTGAGCAACTCTTGTAAGATTACATCTTCATAGTGCATCTTTGAAGGGAAGTCTTTTGGACGATGTGCTATCACAGAAATGCCTGCATTCTTTGCTCTCTCCACTACATACGCATCCGGTTTATCTGAAACGACTGCCACAACTTCTGCATAAAGCTCACCTTGAGCCACCGCATCCACGATGGCTTGAAAGTTACTACCATTTCCGGATGCGAAAACAGCAACTTTAGGTTTTTTATTCATTTCATAAACTCCCGTCATGCGTCCCTTTAAAGTGAACGCCAGTGACGTCAATTACTCGGCCAATCTCATACGCATTTGCACCATTTTCTATTGCTAATTTAATGGCTTCTTGCGCAAGGTCTTCAGGTAGCGCAAGTACAAACCCTATCCCCATATTAAAGACATTATACATATCACGCTCAGTTAAAGAGCCTTTCTCTTTTAACATGTTGAAGACAGGAAGAACTGGCCAAGATCCAAGGTTAATTTCTACACCAAGATCCTTAGGCATCATACGCGGAAGGTTTTCAAAGAAACCGCCTCCAGTTATATGAGCCATCCCATGAACATCAAGCTTCTCATGAATTTCTTTAATCGGTTTTGCATAGATTTTCGTCGGCTTTAGAAGTGCTTTACCAATTTTCCCTAACTCTTCGTAACCTGCTACGTATGAATCGATTTCATACCCTTGATCAGCGAAGACAATTTTACGCACTAAAGAAAATCCGTTTGAATGAATGCCGCTGGAAGAAAGCCCAACCAAAACATCTCCTGATTGAATACGTTCACCTGTCACTAGACGAGATTTTTCTGCTACGCCTACTGCAAAACCTGCAACATCGTATTCATCTTCTTCATATAAACCAGGCATTTCTGCTGTTTCCCCGCCAATTAAGGCTGCGCCAGATTGAACACAGCCGTCCGCTACACCTTTAACAATTTGTTCAATTTTAGCAGGATCAGCTTTTCCTACTGCTAAATAATCGAGGAAAAACAAAGGTTCAGCACCTTGAGCTACAATATCATTTACACACATTGCCACACAATCAATACCGATTGTATCGTGCGTATCCGTCATAAAAGCTAATTTCAACTTCGTGCCAACACCATCTGTTCCAGAAATCAAAACAGGTTCTTTATAATCTAAGGCTGACAAGTCAAACATGCCGCCAAAACCGCCAAATGCACCCATAATACCTTTACGTGCCGTGCGGTCAACATGCGATTTCATTCGTTTTACAGCTTCATAGCCAGCTTCAATATTCACACCAGCTTCTTCATATGCTTTTGACATATAAGCGCCTCCTAGCGAGCCAATTCTTTTTCGTGCGGTAAAATCGTATTCGGGTAAATTTCTGTAGGGTAATTATTTGTAAAACAAGCTAAACAATGACCTGCTTCAGGACCCTCATCTGTACGTCCAATCGCTTTCACCATTCCTTCAACTGAAAGGAAGGTTAATGAATCTGCACCGATGAGTTCACGCATTTCTTCAATACTGTTATTAGCTGCAATTAATTCGGCGTTTGTACTAATATCGATCCCGTAAAAACAAGGATTTTTTATGGGAGGAGAGCTGATCACAACATGAACTTCAGTTGCTCCTGCTTCTTTTAACATCTTGACAATTCTGCGAGAAGTTGTTCCACGCACAATCGAATCATCCACCATGACTACACGTTTCCCATTAACCACTTGTCTTACTGGTGATAGCTTCATTTTCACACCACGCTCACGTAAATCTTGCGAAGGTTGAATGAACGTACGACCTACATAGCGATTTTTTATTAATCCTAACTCATATGGAATGCCCGTTACTTCTGAAAACCCAATCGCTGCAGAAATACTTGAGTCAGGAACACCTGTTACGACGTCTGCTTCAATTTGGACTTCTTTCGCCAGTTCTTTTCCTAGACGCTTTCGTGCTGTATGAATATTGATGCCGTCGATGTCTGAATCTGGACGTGAGAAATACACATATTCCATCGTACAAATCGCCCGCTTTGCAGGAGTAGCAAAACGTTCAACACGTAACCCTTCATCATTAATGATCAGTAATTCCCCAGGTTCAACTGAACGAACTACTTCTGCCCCAATTATATCGAATGCACATGTTTCTGAAGCTACGACCCAAGCATCTCCAAGCTTTCCGAGTGAAAGTGGACGTAATCCGTTCGGATCAAGCGCTACTGTCATTTCATCTTCTGTCATCATAATGAACGCGTAGGCTCCTTTAAGTAATGACAATGCATTTTTAGCCCGTTTTTCAAAAGTCGAGTAGCCACTCTTCTTAATTAAATGCGCCAAAACTTCCGTATCTGAAGACGTTTGAAAAATACTTCCTTGACGTTCTAAGTGTTGCTTCAAATGATTGGCATTCACCAAGTTCCCGTTATGGGCAATCGCTAAGCTACCAGTTGTAGAACGAAACAGTAGCGGTTGAACATTCTCAATTCCACTACCACCGGCAGTCGCATAACGGACGTGGCCAACTGCGCCACTCCCTTTTAAATGGTCAAGTTTACCGGTACTAAAAACTTCATTCACAAGACCCTCGCCCTTTACAGCTTGAAGAGTCTTACCATCCGTCACGACAATTCCTGCACCTTCTTGTCCGCGATGTTGCAACGCGTGCAAGCCATAATACGTTATTTGCGCCGCGTTCGGGTCACCCCAAATTCCAAAAACGCCACACTCTTCGTTTAACCCTCTGAGTTCAGCAAGCATGGAATTGCTCCTTTCCAAGCGGATCGGAATTCTTCTACAGAACCTGACACCCACTCTTCGCCTTGTTCATTTCGAATCAAGACGGACGTATCTGATGTAACTGTTCCTATGTTCACTGCATCTTTTACGATTTCTTCAAAAGCTTTTTCATGCTCTTCTTTTACTGTAACGATGAAACGTGATTGTGATTCGCTAAATAAAGCCGTAATCGCTGAACCTGTAATCGTCACATCAACACCAAGGTTCTTTGCGCCAAATGTTTTCTCAGCTAAAGCAACAGCAAAACCGCCTTCTGCAATATCATGAGCAGATGCAACGAATCCTGATTGAATAGCCTTCAGTAATGCATCTTGACGTGCAACTTCTACTTGTAGGTCAATCGATGGCGCTTTACCGAAGATGCGGCCTTCCACCATTTTTTGTAGCTCACTACCACCAAATTCAGTCATCGTCTCACCAATTAAATAGACAATGTCACCAGCTGTTTTTACATCTTGGGTCGTAACATGCGATAAATCTTCTACTAGTCCGACAAGACCAATCGTCGGTGTAGGGTAAACTGCTACGCCACTGCGTTCATTATATAGAGACACATTACCACCAATAACAGGTGATTCTAGTGCCAAGCAAGCTGCAGCCATGCCGTCAGCTGATTTTTCAAGTTGCCAGAAGATCTCTGGTTTTTCTGGATTACCAAAGTTTAAACAATCCGTAATAGCAAGTGGTTTTGCACCCGAGCAAACGACATTACGTGCAGCTTCTGCTACCGCAATTTTTCCGCCTGTTTCAGGATCCAAGTAAATGTAGCGAGAGTTACAATCTGTTGTCATTGCTAAGCCTTTATTTGTCCCACGAACACGAACAACTGCTGCATCTGATCCTGGTGCAACGACTGTGCTCGTACGTACTTGATAATCGTATTGATCATAAACCCATTCTTTTGAAGCAATGGTTGGTTGTTTTAATAAATTCAACAATGTTTCTTTATAATTTGAGACTTGTGGTTCAACGTTTTCCATCGCTTGATACTCCACGTAATAAGCAGGTACACTTGATGGTTTGTAATAGACGGGTGCTTCTTCTGCTAATGCATCTGCAGGAACTTCAGCCACAACTTCACCTTTATGAAGTAAACGAAGCATTTTGTCGTCCGTAACATGACCGACTGAAACTGCATCTAAGTCATACTTTTCAAAAAGCTCCACGATTTCTGATTCGAGTCCCTTTTTCACAACAATTAACATACGTTCTTGTGATTCTGACAACATCATTTCATATGCTGTCATACCTGTTTCACGCTGTGGAATGAAATCTAAATTCATTTCAACACCAAAACCAGCTTTTGACGCCATTTCTGCTGAAGAGGATGTTAGACCCGCTGCACCCATATCTTGTATACCAACTAGTGCGTCTGATTTTACAAGTTCAAGACATGCTTCTAGTAATAATTTCTCCATGAATGGATCTCCAACTTGAACAGCTGGACGCTTTTCTTCAGACGTTTCACTTAGCTCTTCAGAAGCAAAGGTTGCACCATGAATCCCATCACGACCCGTTTTTGCTCCAACGTACATTACGGTGTTGCCCACTCCTGAAGCGATCCCTTTTTGGATATCTTCATGGTTGATTAAGCCAACACACATCGCATTTACTAATGGGTTTCCAGCGTAACAATCGTCAAATTGAACTTCTCCACCGACTGTTGGAATACCGATACAATTTCCATATCCAGCGATTCCTGCTACCACTTCTTCAAATAAATAACGTACACGAGGGCTTGTTAACTCACCAAAACGAAGTGAATTTAACATGGCAATTGGACGAGCACCCATAGAAAATACGTCACGGATAATCCCGCCTACACCTGTTGCTGCTCCTTGGTAAGGCTCAATTGCAGATGGGTGATTATGAGACTCCATTTTAAAAACAACGGCTTGCCCATCTCCAATGTCTACAATTCCAGCACCTTCACCAGGCCCTTGTAATACACGAGGTCCAGTAGTTGGAAACTTACGTAAGATGGGTTTTGAATTTTTATATGAACAATGCTCAGACCACATAACAGAAAACAAACCTGTTTCCGTATAGTTTGGTAGGCGTCCTAAAATTTTAACGACCATTTCAAATTCTGTATCGGGCATACCCATTTGAGCGTATATTTTTTCATCTTTAATTTGCTGAGGATTTGGTTCAAGCATGAGTACTGACATGAGATTCCCTCCACTGTTTGACGATAGATTTGAATAACGCTAGACCATCTGTGCCACCAATTAATTCATGTACAGCACGTTCCGGGTGTGGCATCATACCCATTACATTTCCACGTTCATTTATAATTCCTGCGATATTTTCGACACTTCCGTTTGGATTGTCATTTGTATAAGTAAATACGATTTGATTGTTTGCTTTTAATGAAGCAAGTGTTTCTGCATCACATGTGTAGTTTCCTTCTCCATGTGCGATTGGTACTTTTATAACATCACCTTTTGAATAATCCTTTGTAAACATGGTTTCATTGTTCTCCACTGTAAGATCAACTGTACGACACATGAATTTCAGGTTTTTATTTCGAAGTAATGCTCCTGGAAGCAAGCCAGCTTCTGTTAAAATCTGAAATCCATTACAAATTCCTAAAATTGGTTTTCCTGCTTCTGCTGCTTTTTTCACTTCACTCATCACGTGTGAAAATTGAGCAATCGCTCCACAACGAAGATAATCTCCATAGGAGAATCCACCCGGCAATAGAATACCATCATAACTACTTAAATCTTTCGTATCGTGCCATACATACTCTACTTCTTCACCAAGTTCATCTTTAATAGCGTGGTACATATCTAAGTCACAGTTCGATCCTGGGAACACGAGGACTGCAAATTTCATTTACTCACAGCCTCCTCGATATCATAACGGTAATCTTCTATTACCGTGTTTGTTAACAATCTTTCACACATTTCTTTTACAACATCATCTAATTCGCGTTCAGAGTCATCCACTTGAATTTCTAAATATTTACCTATACGTACATCTTCAACTTCTGTATAGCCCATTGTGTGGAGTGCGCCCATTACAGCTGTACCTTGCGGATCTAACACACTTTTGCGAAGAGTTACATAGACTTTTACTGTTTTCATTGTGGTTGTCCTCCTAGACGGGAAAGAATAATTTGATATGCGTCAGTTAATTGCCCAAGTCCTCTACGGAATACATCTTTATCAAGCTTTTGCTTTGTTTCGGCATCCCATAAACGACAAGTATCCGGTGATATTTCATCAGCAAGCAGTACATTGCCCTTTTCATCACGACCAAATTCCAGTTTGAAATCCACTAAAATAACGCCAATTTCTTTAAAGAATCCTGTCAATACTTCATTAACTTGTAGACCTTTTTCATATAGTGCCTTAACCTCATCTTGAGAAGCAATGTTTAAAATTTCTATATGTTCTTCTGTAATTAGTGGATCGCCAAGTTCGTCATCTTTGTAATAAAACTCAACGATTGGACGAGCTAAAGGTGACCCTTCTTCAATTCCAAGTCGTTTTGCTAAGCTTCCCGCTGCTATTTGACGAACAACAACTTCAATCGGAATAATGTCGACTTTTCTCACGAGTTGTTCATGATCAGACAATTGCTCTACAAAATGAGATTCGATTCCTGCTGCTTTTAATTTTTCGAAAAGCAGAGAAGTGATGCGATTATTTAATGTTCCTTTACCTGCAATCTCCTCTTTCTTTTCTCCATTAAAAGCAGTCGCACTATCCTTATACTCAACAAATAGAATGTCTTCTCTATCTGTTGTATATAAGCGCTTCGCCTTACCTTCATACAAAAGTTGACCTTTTTCCATGACGTATTCCCCCGATTAGTTTAGTCCAAGACGTTCAAAAATCATGTCTACATGTTGGATGTGATAGTTGTAATCAAAGCACGCGTCTAATTCTTCTTTATTCAAATATGAGGTAATTTTTTCGTTTTGGTCGACCACACCACGGAAGGAAATTTGGTTTTCCCAAGCCTCCATTGCAGCAGGTTGAACCGTATCGTAAGCTTCTTCTCGAGCTAAACCTTTGTCAATCAATGCTAGAAGAACACGTTGAGAATATATCAAACCTAATGTGCTATTCATATTGCGTATCATATTTTCTGGGAACACAGTTAAGTTTTTAATGATATTTCCGAATCGATTAAGCATGTAGTTTAAAGCGATTGTTGCATCTGGTAGAATAACACGCTCCGCAGATGAATGTGAGATATCACGTTCATGCCATAATGGTACATTTTCATACGCCGTTAACATGTATCCACGGATCAAACGAGCAAGACCCGTCATATTTTCAGAACCAATTGGATTACGTTTATGTGGCATTGCTGAAGATCCTTTTTGACCTTTTGCAAACGATTCTTCTACTTCACGAGTTTCTGACTTTTGTAGCCCACGTACTTCTGTTGCGAATTTCTCCACAGACGTTGCAATTAACGCGAGTGTACTCATATATTGCGCATGACGATCACGTTGAAGTGTTTGTGTAGAAATTGGCGATGCTTCAATTCCTAAGTTGTCGCAAACATATTTCTCAACAAAAGGATCAATATTGGCATACGTACCAACTGCACCAGACATTTTTCCTGTTTCGATAGACTTCGCAGCAGCTTCAAAGCGTTCCACATTTCTCTTCATTTCTTC
>JBFELW010000009.1:0-15611 GCA_041551995.1 Paenisporosarcina sp. | reverse complement strand
ATATTCAGTCACTATCGTACCTTTTGTTCCTTTTAAATAAACGCAAGGTTTTATCATCTTGGCAGCAATCGTTGTTGGACTTCCTGCAGGTGCTGTAGAAAGTGCATATAAAACGGTTGAAACTCCACGTTCACTTCCATCTGATGGTCGATTGAATAAGGACACATTGGTATCCCCTGGTTTACGAACAGCCATCGTTGTAGAACCGCCACCATCAAGATTTAAAGCTCGATGAGCACCTATAGAAGCCAAATATTGAGCAAATTCATTCAAGCTCATACCCGTACTATAGCCACTCTGACGTCCATCAACTGTTACCATCCACACCTTTTTCCCGGTGTTATCAATAGCAATCGCTGTACGAGGGGCTCTCTCACGTGCACGAGAACTAGTTGGATCCATCGATAAGGACGCTTTTCCGTCCTTCACGAGCATAGGACCAGACGTTAACATAAACGATGAATTCATCCATTGAACATCAATATTTGCAGAAATAGTAACCTGTTGACCAATTTGCATTTGTTTCAAAGGTTCCATTGCAGTTCCATGAGCAGATAAAACAAAGCCGTCTGAAGGAATTGTCGTAACCGTATCCGTATTATAAGGACGAATATGACTCACAGTTCCAGTTACTGATTTTCCAAACTCTAAATCTGTTCCACCTGTTACTCCGGAAAGAACAACTTCCATTCCGTAAGGATTTGTTTTAGTCGTTCCTCCTGGAAAAATAGGAGTAAATAGAATAGTGTTATCATTTGTACGTTGCTTATTTGTACTTGTAATTGGAGTTGTTATTCCGTTATGTGTATAAGACAAATCTAAATTATATGTATCTATTTTTGCCGTACCATTTACATCAATTCCAAATGCTAATGGTTCATTTACATATTGATCTTCTCCAGTTGCAATAATTCCTGCATTTACTAACTTGTTTCTGTAGGAAATTAAATACATAGGCAATAAATCCTGACTGAAAAACGATCCATTTATCGCCCCAGCAATTTGCTTACCAGGACCTGTATAAGAATTTGCTTGAGCAGTAGTTCGAGATAAATTGTTTAGTGGGTTGGGGATACCAACATCAATTTTTGTATGGGGATTGTTCAAATCCGCAGTTAACATTCGAATGGCTTGGGGATTAGTAGAAATAGTTTCTTGATTATACTTGTAGTCTACTCCACCTGAAATTTTTTGTTGTTCAATTGTTGCGGCAAGTGAAGTTGTTGGAAACACTAATAATAATACAAGTGTCCAAACGGCGAATAATCTGTTTTTTTGTAAGTTTTTCAACGTAGTAGTTGTCCTCGCTTTCTGGTAATCTATGTCTATTATAACTTCTACAAGGTTCTTAATCATCATACATTTGGCATTTACATAGAATTGAATCTAATTTCCTAATTCATCCAATATAAAAACAAAAAAGTGCCAGATTCACAAACATATATGCTTGTGGTTATCTGGCACTAATAATTATCTGAATTTTTTATAGGCATTACGAGTGGCTTGTTCAAGCTGCTCCACGGAGAAGTTTTGTTTTGCATGTTGATAGAGTCTCTCTCCCATGCTATCAATCTCTCCTAGTCCTTTTAACACATACAGTTTTCGTAGATAATCTGCTACCGCATTAGCATCTCTGATTGGTGCAATAAAACCAAACTCTTCTGATGGCAATAAAGCACTTACACCACCGACGTCGGTAGTAACAACTGGTACTTTTGCACGTGCTGCTTCTAGAAGAACTAATGGAAAACTCTCACTATCTGAAGTGAGCAAAAGACAGTCCGAGATAACTAGGCACGAATGAATATCTTCTCGAAATCCTGCTAAGTGGATAAAGTCTCGATCATTTCTCAATTTTTCAAGTTGTCTTTTTTCTGGTCCATCACCAATCGCGAACAGTTGAATAGGAATTCCTTCTTTTCTTAACTGATCAATTGCTGAAAATGCCAATGGATGATTTTTGATAGGGTGATAGCGTGCCACCATTGTAACAACAAAATCTTCTTTATTAAAACCTAAATCCACACGATTTAACGGTGTAGAATCCGGTTCTTCAAATGAAATGCCGTTATAAATAATACTAATCTTTTCAGACCTCACACCAAATCCTACTAACATTTCACCAAACCGATGAGATACAGCGAAAAAGTGATCAATTTTACGGATTACGTTCATATTCAGCTTCGTAAAAACCTTACCTTTGAAACCGCCCTTAATAAAATCTTTGGTGGGATCACTATGAATAGTTGTAAACCAACGGAACTTCACAAACTTATTTATTAAATACGTATAGAAATTTGCTCGTGGACCATGTGTATGAACAATTTGAATTTGATTATTTTTAATAAAAGACACAAGCTTTTTTAAAAAAGACACGTCATAACGTGAAGTTTGATTAAAAACAATAGTTTGAATGCCTGCTTCACGTGCTTCTTTTGAAAGTTGACCTTCTTGCATAACACCTAACACAACTTCTTCTGTTGAAAATTGTTTAAGAAGTGTAACGAGATGGTTTTTAGAGCCACCTGTTTCTCCTCCACTGATTAGATGCAATATGGTCATTCTACTATTCTCTCCTTTTTAGTAACTAAAAGTAGAAATGCTGCTGTTATAAAGTAGAAATACATCGTAAATGTTTTATCTTCCCATATGTTATATATCAATCCACACCAGAAAATAGCAACTAAAGCCGCAACCATAGGGATAGCATATGGAGACGTCTTTCGATATTTCCAGAAAAGAAGAAGCATCCCAATTAAGAATATGGCAAACAGGATGACCCCGATTATACCTGTTTGAGTGATAATCTGGATGTATTGATTATCCGCGTAAATATCATAGCCGATTTCATACTCGTTATAAATCGGTGAAGAATAAGATTTTGAAGCAGAGTCACCATAGGTAGCAAAACCAGTACCAATGATTGGATGATCTTTGAAGATTTCAAATCCTTTCACCACGATGAATAAACGTCCTGTTGTCATACTCTTTTCGAAAGTACTCTTATTGAATGTTCCTGCTAAACGATTCGATTCAACTTCAAACCCTCCTGTATCTTCAGGTGAACCCGTTCGTTCAAAGTCACCGATATTAGTATTTGCTTTAATCCACTGAGATGTGTAAGTTGCAGGAATAGTTATTAGAACAAAAGATAATCCGATAACGATTGCTGTTTTGATCATAAACTTCCAGTTTCTTGTGAATAAAAAATAGATGACTAAACCAATAAAGAAAGCAATCCACGTTCCACGAGAGAAGGTTAAAATCCATACACCTGACATGAGTACAAGAGCTATATTTAAGAACCACTGTACTTTAGTTTTAGGTAATAACATTTTTAAATAAACCGTTAAAATGCCCGCTATAGTTAAGAATACCGCTAGAACATTAGGATTATTTATTAATCCATAAATTCGAGTGCGATTGTTAGAAGATAATGAACGGTTAATCCACATCTCAGGCATCCAGGCAGAACGCATCGATAGTTTCTCGACTAAGCCTTGAACCACAAGAATCATAGCAACCACTAAGGTTGTCCATAAGAACATTTTAATGTCTTTCATTGTAATCCCTAATCGCTTAACTACATATAAAATGAAAAAGGTAATGGCAAACGCACGAAGCTGGAACACAATTGCTGCCAAACTCACACCTGTTATAAGAGCTGAGATTGCTCCCACAATTAAGAAGGCAATAAATGCCCATTCAAACTTCTCAAATTGAATAATAGATTTTGGATTCTTACGTAAATCCCATACTACTCGCAAGAAAGCCGCAACAATAATTAAATCTCCTACTAACTTAAGAGATGGATTGATTTCAATTAAAAAAGAACGTAACGGGAAATAGAACAATAGTAAAAACATTGTGTCTTTCGGTTTTAGAAAAGCTAATACACCTATGATTGCAGTAACAATATAAGCAACCATGCTAAGTGGAATTAGTAAAGCAAGAATTAGAAGGATGACACCAAGTCCTACCACTTTCCACTGTTGATTAAATATTGATAAATTCATTTTAAAAATCCTTTCTATACCTCATTCAACTTAAAAGTATATCACATTATATGCAAAACGTTCTCATCCTTTTTAATGGTCTTTACTGGAAGTATATACAAACGTGCCAGGTACCTAACATAAATCAAAATGAATAAGAATCATTTTGATTTATGAAGTACCTGGCACGCAAGGATATCAAGGTTGTTGTACAGGGAAAAAAGTATCTGTTAATTGTTCATACCACATTTTATATACAGGATGTTCATAAGTGGCCATCCGCACCACCATATTTGTTCCCTGATAGAAAATCATACTGTTTTTATCTAAACCATATCTTTTAGCGTAATCCATATAAAGATTAAAAGCTTCTATACCATCGTCCACCTGGAATGGTGCATACGAATCGATTTCGATGGTAATCCCACTTCCATAAATTTGCGCATTGATAAATGCTCGATGCAAGCGATCTTCTTTATTCACAACAGATTTCCTAAAAGAATTCGGTTGCAAGAATGCCGCATCAAAACCATATGATTGCCATTTAGGAAAATTGGTTGATGTAGCATGTGGTGCATAAATAAAGAGCTTATCATCGTGATGAATAGTTTGAGCAAGACTTGAAATTAATACCTCATCCTCCGCTACTTTAATAGTTTCGTTCATCCAGTAAAATCCTTTAAAGTTTAAATTTTGAAATCCGGATGACTTCATCCTATCAGATACATTTGCTATATACCATTTCGCGATATCATAACGAGAATATAAACTGTTTGCCTCTTCTTTACCATCTAATGTAATAAATGGTTCAGTACGTTTTGGATAAGGAATCGAGATGTATACATCTACTTTACGATTTTGCATCATAGCTGTATCGTTCAAATTTCTAAGAGCCCCAGAGTAACCGAATGTCCGATCAATCTGTGATTGCCATTCTGCATAATTGGCTCTATTCAATGCATTTTCTGCGAATTGACCACCGTCATATCGTAGTCCTAAAATAATAAAGGTATCAAACATGGGTTGTTGAGTACCATTTATACTTTGGTAGCTTAAATATGGTTTGAAAAATTCACTTGTGAAATTGTCCACTTCTCCTACACCATTATAGATAAGTGCACCTGCTTTGATGCCTGTTTTATCAGCACTCGCGATTTGTTGTGAAAAATGCTTATACTTCGTGCTAGATGGGTGAATCGTACTTTGATTGTACTGTTTAGCCAAGTCTAAAGCATCTTCAACAGAAGGAGCATTATCTACAAGATTACCTTCTACTTTAATATCATAGGAAATCGGTTGTTGGAATACACGTGATAAAAACGCGGTGAATTGTGCACGTGTTACTTTTTCTAGCGGTCTAAATGAACCATCAGTGTACCCTGTAGTCACCCCATGGAATAAAATCGCATCTATGTAATCGAAATATGTATCGGTCACTGGGACGTCTGAGAACTTGGATGAATCGTCACCAGAATAGTCGAAAGCAATCGCTAACGCTTTTGCCATCTCATTGCGAGTTAAGACTTCACTTGGCCTAAATTTCCCTTCGAAAGTAGAAAGCCATCCTTGACTAAGAGCCATTGTGACTTCTTTATAACCAGGTGAAGTTGTGGTCATATCATCCATTCTAAATGAGTGATCGCCTTGTTGGTTTAACTCTAAAGCACGAACCATCATTATCGCAGCATCTTTTCTTGTTATGACTGTACTAGGTTTAAAGTAATCATCCTTAAAGCCATTGATGACCTTATGTTTCGATAAAAAATTAATATCTTCAAAGGCCCAATGTGTATAAGACACGTCTTTATAAGAGATAGCGTGTGCACTAGGAGAATAAAAAAGAGTAAATAACAAACAAACACTAAGTACTAAGGTTACATTTTTTATGTAATTCATGTTGTCCTCCAATTTTTTTAAAAACAGATATATTCTATTGTCTCAAGTTATATTGGAAAAGTAAAGGAGATAAAACCATTATTTGGTTAAAAAACATGGGTAAAGGTTTAGATATCTTTGATATACAAACTACTCAGTCAAGTTCTGGATTGTTAATGCCTAGGGTATCAAGTATTCAGACATAATAAAAAACTTCCTGTTGTGAAATACCACAACAGGAAGTTTTTTAAATAAGTTATTTATTTTGTTGAAGCTACTTGAGTTACTGTAGTTACTCGTTTAGCACCTATATATTTTGAACCCCAATAATATGGATCATTTAATTTAGCAATTGAAACACCTTTACTTGTAGCCGAATGTGCAAACTTGCCATTTCCAATATATATACCAACATGGGAAACACCCTTGCCAGAAGTATTAAAGAATACTAAATCTCCAGCTTGAAGATTTTTCTTAGCAACTGAAGTACCAGTGGCATACATGCCAGCAGAAGTTCGTGGAAGTTTAACCCCGGACTGTTTAAAAACATAACCTACGAAACCAGAACAATCGAAACCTTTTGCAGTTGTTCCGCCCCAAACATATTTTGTACCCATAACACTGTTTGCTGCTGAAACAATTTGGCTTGACTTAACACCACTAGATGCGTCCGCTTGATCAGCTAATGGTGCGATTACTAATAGCAGAGCGAAAGTAATCATTGAAATGACTTTAAGTAGTTTTGACTTAAATTTCATGTATTAAATCCTCCGGTTCGGCCTTGGCTATAATTTTCTGAAAAATTAACTAAATTTATCTTAGCACTCTTAAAACCCATTTTAGGTTACAGTTATGTAACAATTAAGTTACATTTTATAGTTTTACTATATTCAAGGGTAAATTCTAATCATTTTACTATCTTCGTTAGGTTTACTTTTTTAAGAATTCTACATTTCGTGGGTGGAATTCGAGGATTCGCTATGGTAATTCAAGAATTCACTTAGTTAATTCTAGATTTCGAGGCCTTAATTCTACATTTCATGATGTTAATTCAAGTATTCACCTTTTTCACACAATTACACGAGTTAAAATGAGCTTCATTCGCGGCCTCAAATGACATCTTTTCTGTTGGTATGTCCTGTGCTCAATCGGCTTCTTGATTAACCAGAAGTTTATTGCTGGTAGATTAAGATGATATATCAAACACAAAAACCCGCTGATTCAATAGAATCAACGGGTCTTCTGTATTCAACAACTATTTCAACAAATACTTAACAAAGCCGTCTGTACCTCCACACAAATAGCTGGATTGCCTCCTACAAGGAATTACAGCTAACAACACCTTCCATAGAAGATTCAAGGACACCTGAGCACTTGTTGCAAGACTAGCGTCTGCAGATGGATCAATTGTGATAAAACCGATAATCGCTTCTCGATTCTCTTCCGGATACATTTCACGACTGTTGTATTAACCACTTCCGGGAATGATCCAATAGCACGGTAATTATTCGTGGATACGATAAATTTTTGTTTAGAATCGATTACTTTTCCACCATACACTAAGTTTATAATAAATAATAATAGTCAAAATACTAAAAAAGAAAAAAGCACACAGGATTGTCGCTGCGTACCTTTTTCATAATATTTTCTTAGTTATGTTAATGATGAACTATTCATAATAGAGATCCATATAACCTGTATCTAAATTAAAGTAGTATGTGGTAGTCCCATTCACTAAAAACAATGGTTCTCCCGTAACGGAATGTTGCCCAGTATGCTTAATTGTTTTGACATTCTGATTCCAATAAGTTGGCAGTCCATATTTTAAGTACTCTATGGCTTCTTGAATTGTAAGATTCAAAGGCTCATCTTCAAAGTAGACTTTCAATAGAGACTTAATTTTCCAAACATCACCTATACGAACTAATTCAATTGTTCCTCGATATCCCTTATAAAAGTAAGTGTCATGTGTTATCGCTTCGACAATAATCAAAGTGTTCGATAATTGTTTAATCGTGTAAGGAAATCCGAAATTGAAATCTCTTACATTAATATCCACATCACATCCATAACAAGGAATTCCAGTATAATTATTTAATGCATCTGTTAAATAAGGTTCAACAGCTAATTCTTTCATATCTTCAGAAATATCTTTCGTATTCAAATCAGGAAAGTTTTTCTCTAACCCTTGTGTCGTCACCAATCTAACTTTTCGTGTTAATTCATTAACTACATTAATCACTTCTGTATTGTTGTATTCTGTACCCGAAACTTTCTTATACGATCGGTGCAGGAAAGCAGCCATCTCTTGTCTTGTAATAAAGCGGTTTGGCGCAAATTTAGTAGCACTTATACCTTTTGTTACACCTTGTTCAGTTAATGCTTCTACATATGGTTTAAACGCCTCCGTCACATCAATGAACGGTACGGAAGGATTGTTACTTAACTGATACTCAAATGCTAAAGAGATAATTTTAGACATTTGACCACGAGTTAAAGAATTATTTGGACGAAAGGTCCCATCCGTATATCCATCAATCACTTTAAGTGCAGCCAGCGTTTCAATAGCTTCGTAATACTTATTTGAACTCGGAACGTCATTAAAGTCTTTTCCATTAACATATGTCAAACCAAGCAAATGATATAACATATATGCCGCATCTCCACGTGTTACATTCTTAAGTGGTTGAATCAATAATGCATCATCTGAATATGTCCCTTCATATATATCTTTTAAATAAAGCGAGTACACCGGCTCATAAAATTGACTACTAAGTGAAAGGTCTCCAAAAATGGAGTTCTTACTACTCTCAGCCCCCGCTGATGTTACATGACTACCTAAGACTATCGCCACAATCATAAAACTCAGAAATACTTTTTTCATAAAAAACCCCTTTCTTTGCAACTGTATACCCTATTCAAACCTCTTAATACAATTCACTTATACCAAATATGAATGAAATGAATTGAATACTATGTTCCTAGGACAGTAGTGGTATTTCTATTATATTAGTAATAATTGGTAATTATAATATGTAAAAATACCCCTTTTTATTTACAATCAAAAATTAACCCTATCCAGGGCTGGAGTCTCGACTACTGTTATAAAGAATTCTCTTTATACCTACTATGCCTTCCTAATACCTTCGTATAGAAAAAGCTCATAAAATACCCAACGTATAATAAATATACAGGAATTAACGGAGCACGATAACGTTGACCTCCAACAAGTAAACCCAATGAAGTAAGTCCAACAAATCCTAATATGAAAAGGAATAGTACCGTATGAGTGAGCCATTGTTTTCGATTGAAAATGAACGCTAGAACTAATCCCGAGATACTGACTAAAATTGTAATACCATCAACTAGTCCAAGTGGCTTAAAGAACAATATCATTTTCTTAAACATTCGTTCTATAGTTTCAATAGGCTCTGATAGAATATAATCAACAGCACGATTTTTTAACTTTTCACTTTTTACTGATAACGTTTCATCTTCTAATGTGAAATAATATGGTTCTACAAATTCTTCTAATAAAGGCGTAGCATAAAATCGGACATCTGTTTCAGGGTTGTTCGCTATATATAAGTTTTGTCCACTATAATTCTCAAGTGTAACAAACTGACCATGTAAAGATTGATTGTATGCACCGTTAATTGCCAGTAACCCAATGGGTATTAATAAGAATAGTAAAGTTCTCAATGTCTGTTTATACTTCAAAGCAAAGAATAATATAAGTAAGAAAATAATCCCAAGTAGAAATAAAAGATGTGGTCTGTATAATATACTCAAGCTAACTACCGTTACTAATATTCCGCCTATTCCGAAGCTACCCCTTTCTTCAATCCATCTGACTAGTATCCAGATTGATAGTAAGATGAAGCTGATAAAAATCGTTTCTGTTAATAAATATTGTGGACCGTTATTATAGAGGACTGGCTGTATTGAGTAAGTTAAACCAGTTGCCCACGCTGCCATTCTATTTTTGAACAAATAATAAACTAAATAAGCCGTTCCAACAGCGTTTACTCCATACAAAAAATATTGAAAAATAAAAATTGGAAGTTCACTATTAAATAACCATACAAAAGGTACCAGAATAATTGCGAACAATGGGGGGACAATAATTTCTTCAATCCTTACCGTATTAATAAGACCATTTCCTGCAACGAGATTCTGCGCCAAGTTATAGTATAATTGGCCATCAGGTGTTATATTCATAAATGGACTATTTCGTTTTAATATGGAATAAATTAATATGGCTAAGGAAAAGAGAAATATGGATATGTAAAGTAAATATGTAAGTAATGAGTTCTTTTTCAATTTGCTTCCTCCAATAGTTAAAGACACAATATCTTTATTATAATATAAAAATCACTTTCAAGGAGTCTTAAATGAACAGTAATGTATTAATAATTATTCCAGCATACAATGAAGAACAGTCTATTTTACAAACTGTTAATTTACTGAAACAATCCACTCATTATGACTATATCGTTATAAATGATGGATCCACAGATTTAACTCATTCTATTTTACTTACAGAAAATATAGAGTCTATCACGCTACCTATCAACTTAGGAATTGGCGGAGCGATGCAAACCGGTTATAAGTACGCAAAACGCCATGGCTATGAATACGCTATACAGCTGGATGCTGATGGTCAACACAATCCAACAGACTTACATCTATTAGTTTCCTCAATCCAGAAAACAGGTGCAGACATGGTAATAGGCTCACGCTTTTTCGAGAAAACAGACTATCGAGGAGCAGTTAGTAGAAGAGCTGGAATCTATTATTTCTATGCTCTCCTTAAAATGATTGCTGGTATAAGCATAACAGATCCTACATCAGGCTATCGAGTTGTTAATAAACGAGTGATGAATGAATTTGCAAAAGAATATCCTGTTGATTATCCTGAAGTAGAAGTACTAGTTAAACTATCAAAAAAAGGTTATCAAATTCTAGAAGTAAAAGTTGAAATGAATAATCGCCAAGGTGGGACCTCCAGCATCACTAATCTAAAAGCATTTTATTACATGATTAAAGTTACATTCTTTTCTATTATTCGCTCTATATTTTAAGATGTGAGGTGTTAATGTACTTATGGGAACAGTTGAGTGGATTACAATTTTCGCCACAACCCTATTTTTATTACAAGTCATTTGGTTAACGGCAAAAAACAAGCTTACAGACAAACAAGCATTCCTCTGGCTCATGCTCGCTATAGGTGGTGTAATTGTAGCATTTGGATTACCATATTTAAATCAGATAGCAGCCAAACTAGGTATATCTTACATGCCCTCACTCATATTCATGGTCACATTTTTCTTAGTTCTAACAATACTGTTATTTCAAACTATAATAATTTCTAAGCACGAAAAACACATCAAATATTTAGTTCAAGAAGTAGCCTACTTGGGAAAAGAAATTGAAGACCTACAAAAAATAACTAGTCATAAATTAAAGAAGTAGAAAGGAACCATATGACACTAATCAATGGTCTGTTAATATTACTCAATACGCTAATACTTGTATCCGGACAATTTTTATGGAAAATAGGCATGACCAATCGCTCCGTATCTTTCGATTCGCTTAATGCGATTATAAGAGTACTTATCTCACCATATATTTTATCAGGGTTATTTTTATATGGATTAGCTACCGTACTCTGGCTATTTATCTTAACTAAAGTACCCCTAAGTGTAGCCTATCCCATCCAATCTATTGCATATGTCATAGCCGTATTTGGTGCTTATTTCTTTTTACAAGAAGACATTACTGTGTGGAAAATTCTCGGAGTGATTTTAATTATGGCGGGTGTATCTTTTATTGGGATAAGTGAATTTCAAAAATAGGAAGCAAGGACAATTATATCCTAAGTGATAAAATGTCCTTACTTTTTTTTCCGTATCAGAATATGAGATTGTTCCTGTTTAGAATGCCTACACTAACTTGGATATAATATTTTACTTGGGCTGCAAATATCGATAGTATACTTCCAGAATTCTCTGCGACCTTATTATGCCGTGATGATAGCATTGGAGAAATAAACTGCACCGTCAGGATGGGTTATAAGCACCCCCTATCACCTGGTTCAACGTTCATCTATTTTATTATTTATATATTTTAAGGAGAGAATTTTATTTGTCTAGCTTTGGTTCTTTATCTACATACTTGAAATAGTGGATGATTTATCTATATCATTTTTTCAGACTTATCTTAAGTCTTCTCATATATTAAAGTTAGAAATATAGCACTCAGGAGTCAATTAGCAGTTTATATGCAGCACTATGAAAAACAGAAACTACCAAAACCCAAGACTACTCCGGTTTTTGGAGAGCTTTGGGTGTTCCTATCAAAACACCTTGAAGAATGGAAATCAGTTTAGTTCTGGTTAAACCAGCAA
Source organism: Paenisporosarcina sp. (assembly GCA_041551995.1). Taxonomy (GTDB): domain Bacteria; phylum Bacillota; class Bacilli; order Bacillales_A; family Planococcaceae; genus Paenisporosarcina. Next base: position 3,332 of record JBFELW010000009.1, on the reverse strand, counting down.
CGGTCATTAAATGGCATTGAACAGCTTCAAACTTCACTGGAAAATAAAATCAAGAAAAACAGGACGACCGAAAATATCTATTCCTTTTTTAGTATGTGTATTTAACCGTATACATCTCCTCATATATGTTAATTACTTAGTAGATTTCTACACTGCAGCTACAACTTCTTCTTCGAATTTTCTTTTTTTTACACAGATGGACTTTTTGAAGTGCACAACCGTATATTTCAGCTGTTTCTTTAAATGTTTTCCCTTTAATAGCTCGGATTTTTACAGCCTGATTCCATTCGCGTGAAAAGCGTTGATATTTCTTTAAAAAGGAATTCTTTTCAACAATTTTTTTTCCACAAGCACATGCATATCGACGTTTTCGATAGAATATAAAGGAAGGACGCTCAAAGATTTTGAGGTGTTTTATCTTTTGAATTCGGTAATCATGCACTTTACTTGTGATTGTCAGACACGATGGACATGGATGAGGTGTAAGCTCCATTTTAACATAGAGAGCAACTTCTACATCAGTCTTTTCTATTTTAGATACTTGTACTTCTTCAAAACCGGGCAAAAACATGTTAAAATTCATCTGCACGCATCTCCATTCTCTACTTGTTTCTCGTCAATTCAAGTATAAAAGATATGGATGATGTCGTGCTTTTTTTTATGCACTAAATTGTGTGGCTACCCCAACATTTATTATAGAACCTATAAATTGCATATTAAAATATTAAATACAAAAGATCCCTGCAGAATTTCTGCAGGGATCTTAAAATTAAAAACTTACTGAACAACAATAAATATCTCTAGTAGATATTATTTAGTTACAGTTACAGAAGTAAATGTTGCGTGAGTGTTACCATTAACGTCGCTAACATCAAATGCTCCTGTTGGCTTGATAGTAATAGTTGAGTTATATTCTGCTGCAGTTAATGCATCATTTAAAGTTAATTTAAACGTTTTTCCGTCAACTGAAGATTCAAGAACTCCAGTTTCAGATACACCATTAACTATTACTTGGAAATCTGCAACATCAACAACTTCATCAATGCTAGTAACTAACATATTTTCATTGAAAGTTAAAGTAATTTCATTATTAGCCGTTACTACAGCTGATGTTAATGAAGGTGCAGTATTTTCAATGAAAGTCTTAGTAACACGAACAGTGTTCATTTGGTTTCCTGCTGTGTCTTTAATGTTCATAATTTCTAATTGATAGTCACCGTTTAATTTAACAGCTCCATCTTTTAGAGTTAACTTAACATTTGATTTATCTCCAACAAATACAGCTGATTCAAATACTTGTTTACCTTCAATTGTGTAGTTAGCAAGATTCAAAGCAGTTTCATTTGAAACATCTTCACTGAAAGTAATTTCAACTGTATTATTGTTAATACCTTGAATATCATATGAAGCGATACCAGGTTTTGTAGTATCAGTAGATGTTAAATCACCAAGAGTAACTTTTACTGATGTTGCAGAGTTATTATTAGCGTTTTGTGAAGCATCAGTTACTAATCCTGCAGGAAGCGAGATTGTATAAGCACCAGATTTTAATGCAGAATCTAATCCATCATAGTTTTCCGTATTAATAAGTACTGTTTCATCTATACCATTTTCATCTAAGTCAGCTAATGATAATGCAGAAGAGTCAATTGTTCCAGTTTTGTAAACTCCATCTTGAACGAAAGAGAATGAAAGATCTGAAGCAGATAGAGATACCTCTTCAGTAAATGTTGCAGCAATATAACGAATTCCGCTTAATGATTTTACAGAAGTAGACGCTACAGTTGGGTTAGTAGTATCAGCCGCAAAATTGATTAATTTACTGTACGCACTACCAGCATTAGCAGATGGATCTTTATATCCAGTAATTGCTACTGCGTGTGGTCCAGCAGGTAAAGCCGCACCTAATGTAACGGTGAATTCTGTTTTAGCATCATTCATTGTTGAATTCCCAGCGTTTACTGCAACTGAAGATCCACCATCGATACCATATGAGAAGTATGTTGCTGCTGAAGTATCAATTCCTTCAGAGAATACTACTTTAAATTTATTTGTATCTACTGAAGTAACACTAGAAACAGTTGGATCTACTGCATCAACTTCAGTTTTAGTTACAGTAACAACAGCTGGATTTGGAGAAATCAAATTGTCACTAAGGTCTGTTAGTCCAACAATTGATAGAGTCATAGCTTCATTTTTTGTGAAAGTAGCTGTGTTAACAGTGAATGATTTTTTGTCAGCAGATAGAGTGTACAAACCTGAATCTGAAACATCAGTACCATTAGATTTTGTTACTGTGATGTAAGCTTCTAGAGCTGAACCATCCAATACATCTACAGCTTCTGATAAAGTTACTTTTGCAGTAGTGTTCGTTGGGTATGAAACGCCAGTAACCATTGGGCGAACAGTATCTTTATAAGAGAATACTTTAGTGAATTTAGGAGTTTCAACAGTAGTGTCAGCTGCAGTTTGAACTGGTTCTACTACAAATACTTCATTATTCACTTCAACTTGTGTAGCATCAGCAAATTTTAAAGTAACAGATTTTTTATCTGAATTTAAAGTAGCAGTTGATGGAGAATTAACTCCAATTTTATAGTTAGATGCAGTTTGCGCACTTGTTTTGTTCACTTCCACACTAAATTCTACAACTACTTCAGTAGCGTTAATCGCACTTACCGATACAACTTCTGGAGTTGCAGGTACTAGTGTTTCAGAACGGTAAACGAATAACGCGAATTCACCACGTGTTACGTCTTGTGTAGCTCCGAACGTAGTAGCAGTTTTACCAAGAGTTACTTCATGTTTTACAAGTGCGTCAACATAAAGATCCCAGTTGCTGTTAACATCAACAAAGCTGTTGTTTGTTCCAGAACCGTCTAATTCATAAGCAAGTGAAATTACTTTTGCCATTTCTTGACGAGTAATGTTATCATCTGGAGCAAATTTAGTAGCAGATTTACCACCAATGATTTTAGCTGCAGCTAATGCATTTACTGCTCCAGCTACACGTGTATTAACATCTGTGAATCCAGCATCTGGTGCTGTTGTTGTGTTAAGACCTAATGCGTTTGCAATCATTACAGCCGCGTCACCACGTGAAATGCTTGCAGTTGTACCGAAAGTAGTGTCTGATGTTCCTTGTGCAATCTTGTTTGCAACTAGATAGTCAACAGCTACTTTATAGTTGCTGTTAACGTCCGTGAATGATGCTGCAGAAGCAGTTGGTACTAATGCTGATGCAACTAATGTTGCTGTCGCTGCAGTTGCAACGAATTTTTTGTACGACTTTGGTTGGTAAGCCATGTGTAGAATTCCTCCCTGATTTGTAT
>JBFELW010000008.1:0-15830 GCA_041551995.1 Paenisporosarcina sp. | reverse complement strand
TCAACTACATTTGTTTCAAAAGGAAAGAATACCCCATTTGAAGGACTTGTATGTACAGGATGGCCTGTTATGACGATGTTCGAAGGCAATGTAATTTGGGAGGAGGAAAAATAATGTTGAAACGATACCTCATACTTGAAACGGGAACTGTTTTTGAAGGAACTGCATTTGGAAGTCCCCACGCCTCAGAAGGTGAAATTGTTTTTACAACTGGAATGACGGGGTACCAAGAAACATTATCTGACCCTTCTTATTGTGGACAAATTGTAACTATGACGTACCCATTAATCGGAAATTATGGCATCAACCGTGATGACTTTGAATCGATTGTACCTGCAATAAAAGGACTGGTCGTTCGTGAATTAGCCAATTCGCCTTCTAACTTTAGAAGTGATGCAACACTCAATGACTTATTTTTACTAAAAAAGATTCCAGGGATTGAAGGAATTGACACCCGTAAGTTAACGCGTATTATCCGTGAATTTGGATCTGTTAAAGGAATTCTGAGTGCAGCAGGTGAAGACGTTAATGTAGAGGAAATCGTTCAAAAATTAAAAGATATGACATTTCCAACTAACCAAGTTCAACAGGTTTCAACGAAACAACCGTACCCAAGTCCAGGGCGAGGAAAACGAGTCGTACTGGTAGATTTTGGTATGAAACATGGTATCTTACGTGAATTAAACAAGCGCGACTGTGATGTTGTAGTTGTCCCTTATAACACAACCGCTGAAGAAATTATGGCCATCTATCCAGATGGAATCATGTTATCGAACGGTCCTGGAGATCCAAAAGATGTACCTGAAGCCATTCTGATGTTGCAACAAATGATTGGCAAGATTCCAATATTCGGAATCTGCTTGGGCCATCAACTATTTGCTCTAGCAAGTGGTGGAGATACATTTAAATTGAAATTTGGACATCGGGGAGCGAATCATCCTGTAAAAGATTTAGAAACTGGACGTACGGAAATAACTTCTCAGAATCATGGGTATGCCGTTGATCCAGCCTCTCTAACAGAAACAAAATTAGAAGTGACACATATTGCTTTAAATGATGGCACTGTTGAAGGGTTAAAACACACAGATGTTCCAGCCTTCACTGTGCAATACCATCCTGAAGCGTCTCCAGGACCAGAGGATTCAAACCACTTATTTGATCAGTTTATCAACATGATGAATGCTAATGTGAAAGGGGACAAAGTACATGCCTAAAAGACAAGATATACAAACCATATTAGTAATAGGCTCGGGTCCAATCGTAATTGGACAAGCCGCAGAATTTGACTATGCAGGAACACAAGCTTGTCTAGCTTTGAAAGAAGAAGGCTATCGCGTTATTTTGATCAACTCCAATCCAGCAACCATAATGACAGATACTGAAATCGCTGACAAAGTATACATCGAGCCGATTACATTGGAATTCGTAAGTCGAATCTTACGTAAAGAACGACCTGACGCGCTCCTTCCAACCTTAGGTGGTCAAACTGGATTGAATATGGCGATTGAACTAGATGAATCTGGCATCCTTACAGAGTTGAATGTAGAGATATTAGGTACGAAATTAGAAGCAATTCATAAAGCCGAAGACAGAGATCTGTTTAGAACATTGATGAATGAACTTAACGAACCAGTTCCTGATAGTGACATTATTCACAATTTGGCAGAAGCATACACATTTGTGAATCGAATCGGTTACCCGGTAATCGTGCGCCCTGCATTCACCCTTGGGGGAACGGGTGGTGGTATTTGTCACAATGAATCAGAGTTAATTGAAACCGTCACAAGCGGCCTTAAATATAGTCCAGTAACGCAATGTTTATTAGAGAAATCAATTGCAGGGTTTAAAGAAATAGAATATGAGGTTATGCGTGATTCTAAAGACAACGCCATTGTGGTCTGTAACATGGAAAACTTTGACCCAGTAGGTATTCATACAGGTGATTCGATTGTAACGGCACCAAGTCAAACATTGTCTGACCGTGAATATCAAATGTTAAGAAATGTATCGCTAAAAATTATTCGCGCATTAAAAATTGAAGGTGGCTGTAATGTACAGTTAGCGCTAGATCCATACAGTTTTAACTATTACATTATTGAAGTGAATCCACGTGTAAGTCGATCATCTGCTTTAGCTTCAAAAGCAACAGGATATCCAATTGCTAAATTAGCCGCTAAGATTGCAGTCGGGCTAACATTAGACGAAATGATGAATCCCGTTACTGGTAAAACTTATGCTTGCTTTGAGCCAGCACTAGATTATGTCGTAACCAAAATTCCACGCTGGCCATTTGATAAATTTGAATCTGCGAAGCGAAATTTAGGTACTCAAATGAAAGCGACCGGAGAAGTAATGGCGATTGGACGAACATTTGAAGAATCTATTTTAAAAGCAGTTCGTTCACTTGAAACAGGCCAGTTCCATTTAGACTTAAAGAATGCAGATACCATGACGGATGCTTGGATTGAAAAACGAATTCAACGAGCTGGTGATGAGCGACTGTTCTTCATAGGGGAAGCGTTAAGAAGAGGTGTGACTATCCAAACTATTCATGAATGGAGTCAAATTGATTTATTTTTCCTACACAAACTTCAAAACATCGTGAGCTTTGAACAGGTTGTTGCAGAACATCCATTTGATCTTGTTGTTGCTAAAAAAGCTAAACGTATGGGATTTGCAGATCCTACCATTGCGAAATTATGGAACACAAGTGAATTAGAAGTGTACAACTGGAGAAAAGAACAAAAACTCATTCCTGTTTTTAAAATGGTGGACACATGTGCTGCTGAATTTGAATCAGAGACACCTTATTTTTACGGCACATATGAAGATGAAAATGAGTCGATTAAAACGGAAAAAGAAAGTGTCATCGTGCTAGGTTCAGGACCTATACGAATTGGTCAAGGTGTAGAGTTTGATTATGCAACGGTTCACTCAGTCTGGGCACTAAAAGAAGCGGGTTATGAAGCCATTATTATTAACAGCAATCCAGAAACGGTCTCAACTGACTTCTCTATATCTGACAAGCTCTACTTTGAGCCGTTAACGATTGAAGATGTTATGCATATCGTTGACTTGGAACAACCAAAAGGCGTGGTGGTTCAGTTTGGTGGACAAACAGCTATTAACTTGGCGTCAAAATTACAAGAACGTGGTGTGCAAATACTAGGTACTTCGTTAGAGGATTTAGATCGAGCGGAGAATCGAAATAAATTTGAACGAGCTCTTCATGAAATTGGCATTCCACAACCATTGGGGAAAACAGCTATTTCAGCTGAAGAAGCAGTCGTGATTGGCAATGAAATTGGCTACCCCGTGTTAGTTCGTCCTTCTTATGTCTTAGGTGGTCGTGCGATGCAAATTGTTTACAATCAAGAGGAGCTAGCTCATTACATGGAGACTGCAGTTGAAGCAAGCCCAGAGCATCCAGTCCTAGTCGATCGTTATTTAACGGGGACGGAAATTGAAGTAGATGCCATTTCAGATGGAGTCAATGTATGTATTCCAGGTATCATGGAACATATCGAACGGGCAGGAGTTCACTCAGGAGATTCAATCGCGGTCTATCCGCCACAGAATTTATCAAAAGAGCATATTGATACACTAGTTGATTACACAACCAGATTAGCATTAGGCTTAAATATTATTGGCTTACTAAATATCCAATATGTCATTTCTAAAGGAGAAGTATATGTAATCGAGGTTAACCCTCGTTCAAGTCGTACAGTTCCTTTCTTAAGTAAAATTACGAATATTCCAATGGCAAAAATAGCAACAAAAGCAATTTTAGGTCAATCATTACCTTCACAAGGAATTGTAAATGGTCTTGCACCTTCTCCACGAGGCGTATTCGTAAAGGTACCCGTATTCAGTTTTGCAAAATTGAGACGAGTGGATATTACATTAGGACCTGAGATGAAATCAACAGGGGAAGTAATGGGTAAAGATATCACGCTGGAGAAAGCACTGTATAAGGGACTAGTTGCTGCAGGTATGGAAATTAAAGATCACGGTTCCGTGCTTATGACTGTTGCAGATAAGGATAAAGCAGAAGCTACGGCAATCGCTAAACGATTCACATCAATAGGCTATCGCATATTAGCAACAGAGGGTACAGCAAAAGAATTACAACTTGCTGGAGTCCCAGTAAGCACTGTGAATAAGATTGGGAGTGAAGGACCTACACTTCTTGACTATATACAAAAAGGCGAAGCTCAGTTTGTCATTAACACGCTCACGAAAGGAAAACAACCTGAACGTGATGGTTTCCGAATTCGTCGAGAATCTGTAGAAAATGGAATTGCATGTTTTACTTCATTAGACACAGCAGAAGCAATGCTTCGTGTCATTGAATCCATGACATTCCAAGCAGAAGAGATGCCTAAACAGGGGGTCATTCAATGATTCGACAAGAGCGAATGCGTATCGTCAAGCATAAGGAAATTGCCCATAACATTTTTGAAATGACATTAATGGGACAACTTGTCCATGACATGAAAAGCCCGGGACAATTTGTTCATATACGGGTATCTGATAGTTATGAACCATTATTGCGACGACCAATAAGCATTGCTTCCATTGATATGGAGGCCTTGGAATTTACGATGATTTACAGAGCAGAAGGACGTGGGACGACACTTCTTTCATTAAAAAAGCCTGGCGAAGAAGTTGACGTTCTTGGACCTCTTGGAAACGGGTTTCCAGTTCATGAAGCAGAAGCAAACGAGACGGTTGTTTTAGTAGGTGGAGGAATTGGTGTTCCTCCTCTCTACCAATTGTCTAAACAGCTGGTGGAAAAGGGAATTCGTCCAATCCATATCCTCGGCTTTCAAACAGCAGATGTCGTTTTTTATGAAAAGGAATTTAATGAATTAGGTGAAACCCATATTGTGACGGTTGATGGAACACAAGGACATCAAGGCTTTGTTACGAATGTATTAGAGACAATCACTGATGAATACTCCGTTTACTATGCATGTGGTCCAACAGCCATGCTATCTGCTTTACAAAAAACGTTGCCTGAGAAAAAAGGATTCTTATCGTATGAAGAAAGAATGGGTTGTGGACTTGGGGCTTGTTTTGCTTGTGTATGTAAAACGACAGATCAAGTTGAAGTGGATTATGTGAAAGTTTGTTCAGATGGTCCTGTATTTCCTGCTGGGGTGGTGAGTTTATGAATCGATTAGCTGTTGAATTACCAGGTCTTTCATTGAAAAATCCAATCATGCCTGCATCCGGTTGTTTTGGTTTTGGCAAAGAATACGCAAAATTATACGACTTGTCTAAACTTGGCTCGATTATGATTAAAGCGACCACTTTAGAAACTCGATTAGGAAACCCCACACCTCGAGTGGCCGAAACGGCTTCAGGTATGCTAAATGCAATTGGTCTACAAAACCCAGGATTAGAGAAAGTTATTTCTGAGGAATTGGCATGGCTTGAACAGTATGATGTTCCGATTATTGCAAATGTAGCAGGGACATTAACTGAGGACTATGTGGAAGTCGCTAAACGCATTTCACAAGTGAAAAATGTACATGCAATCGAACTTAATATTTCTTGTCCCAATGTTAAATGTGGAGGAATCACATTTGGAACAGACGCAGCAATCGCTGCCGAATTAACAGCTGCAGTAAAAGCTGTATCTAAAGTTCCTGTTTATGTAAAATTATCTCCAAACGTAACTGACGTAGGTGCAATTGCTCGAGCGGTTGAGGAAGCGGGTGCTGACGGGATTACGATGATTAACACACTTATTGGCATGCGATTAGACACACGGACTGGAAAACCGGTGATTGCGAATGGAACAGGCGGATTATCTGGCCCTGCAGTGAAGCCTGTAGCTCTTCGTATGGTCTATGAAGTAAGTAAACAAGTATCCATCCCAATCATCGGTATGGGCGGAATTACGACCGTGGATGATGTCATTGATTTTATGTCTGCTGGAGCAAGTGCCGTAGCAATTGGAACAGCTAACTTTGTGGATCCTTTTGTATGCCCAACCATTATTGATCAATTGCCAGAGAAGTTAGATTGGTTAGGTTTGAATAACGTGTCTGAATTGACTGGAAGGAGTCATCGATGAACGATCATAACCCTATTATTGCGTTAGATTTTTCGTCGAAAGACGAGGTACAACAATTCTTAAGTCACTTTGATGAAAAACTTTTCGTCAAAGTTGGCATGGAGTTATATATGCAAGTCGGTCCATCCATTGTGACAGAATTAAAAGAACAAGGTCATGATGTGTTTTTGGATTTGAAACTCCATGATATACCGAATACGGTGAAGTCTGCTATGCGTGGTCTTGCACGATTAGGAGCAGATTTGGTGAATGTCCATGCAGCTGGTGGAATTCGGATGATGGAATCGGCAGTTGAAGGGTTAGAAGCTGGAACTGCAATGGGACTAAAACGTCCCCGTATTATAGGGGTTACACAACTGACATCGACAAGTGAAAAGCAAGTTCAAGAAGAACAAAAAATCTCTCTATCTTTAAAAGAATCTGTTATTCATTATGCTAAGTTGACGAAGAAGGCAGGTCTAGATGGAGTAGTTTGTTCAGTTGAAGAAGCATCTATTATTCAACGTGAATGTGGAAACGATTTTCTACGTGTAACACCTGGTATTCGATTAGCTGGTGGAGAGAATCATGATCAAGTTCGGATTGCGACCCCAGATAACGCTAGAAAACTAGGGTCTTCTCTTATAGTTGTAGGAAGAGCTATCACTCAATCTAACCAGCCTGTAGATACATACAAGGTGATTAAAAGCCAATGGGGGTTAATGACATGACAAAACAAGAACTTGAGATTGCACACGCATTACTTTCGATTGGGGCAGTGGAACTACGACCAAATGATCCTTTTACTTGGGCTTCAGGAATTCAATCACCTATTTATTGTGATAACCGCTTAACGATGTCGAGTCCGGTAATTAGAAATCAAATCGCTAAGGCACTAGCCAAGAACATTCAAGAATTTTTCCCGCAAACTGATGTTGTTGCCGGTACAGCAACCGCTGGAATTCCGCATGCAGCATGGGTAAGTGATGTATTAAATCTACCAATGGTGTATGTACGTTCAAAAGCAAAAGAACATGGACGTGGAAATCAGATTGAAGGAAAATTAGTAGCTAATCAAAAAGTAGTCGTAATTGAAGATTTAATATCCACTGGTGGAAGCAGCATTGATGCAGTAAAAGCACTTCAAGACCAAGGTTGTGAAGTCCTAGGAGTTGTTTGTATCTTTACGTACCACCTCAATCGGGCGAATGAAATGTTTGAACAAGCAGGTATTCCATATGTAAGTTTAACGAATTTTGATGCGTTAATCGAAGTAGCTTCTAAAGAAAACAAAATTAGTAACGAAGACAAGCCTCAGCTTATGGAATGGCATGAGAAATTAAAACATGGACAATTATAAAAGATAGAATTCAGTTGTTTAATAGGATGTCTGTGCCAAATCGGCACGGATATCCTATTTTTAATTAGAATATGTTTTTTTGATATAAAAATAGCTCATTAGGCTACACAGTAGTTAACAGAAATTAACTAGAAGTGTACCTTAAGGAGCTATACATAATTCAAAGTCAAATTCACATTGAAAGTAGACTTTTGTTTATTAAGCTTTTAAGAATTCTGGGTCTAAGTAAGCAGGGTTTGGATACTTATAGAAACCTTCACCAGTAGCAACACCCATTTTTCCTTTATCAATAAACTCGGTTTTTAGAATTTCTGCTAGTTTCTTTTGACTGTTGCTGGCATCTGGATTTGCACTAGCTTGCATTAAAACGATATTGTATGCAGTTTCAATACCAACGATATCTAAAATGCCAAATGGTCCCATAGGTGCACCTGTAGCGATCATCCAAGTTTTATCAATTGTCTCGGGTTCAGCTACGTCATTTGCAAAAAGGTTTTGTCCAGCTGATAAAAATGGTACTAACAAGGAATTTAAAATATATCCTGGTTGTTCTTTTTTAATGTGTAGAGGAACCATACCAATCGATTTCGCAAAATCGAGCAACTCCATTGTAATGTGTTCTGCAGTACCTGCGTGACCCATTACCTCTGCAGTATTTTTATCCCAAACTTGGTTTGCAAAGTGTAGAGCGATAAATTTCTCCGGTCGACCCGTATATTCAGCAAATTGACTTGGTAATAGAGTAGATGAATTTGTTGCAAACACAGTTTTTGCAGGAGCTACTTTTCCTATTTGTTTATAAAAGTTAGTTTTAATTTCGACAACTTCAGGAATAGCTTCAATGACAAGATCCGCATCTTTAACGGCTTCAGCTAAATCATCGCTAAAAGTAAAGCGGGACATTGTTTCTTCTGCTTTCTTTTCATCATTGAAATAAGTAGCATAGACACTTTTTAATTTATTAAGTCGTTCTTTTGCTTGTGTAAGTACTTCCTCATTAATATCATAAACACTAACATTATATCCGAAAAAAGCTGTTTGGAATGCTATTTGACTACCTAAAACGCCACTACCAGCGACTGTTATATTTTTATAATTCATTCACTATCTCTCCTTTAATTTCAAATCATGCTACATATAACATTACCCTCTATAGGTTGGATTCAATCACAACAATAAATTCTCCGATTGGAATTATAAGGTGAAATTAACTTAGGTATAGGAAATAAAAAAAGAGCATAAACGCGAAAAGCGTGCATGCTCCTGTTCCAATAATACTTTGATCATAAGTATTATCTAGATTTCAGTTGTTAATTCTTTGAGTATTCATGTAGTTGCAAGCCATTATGTACAACATGAAAACCATCACGAATAAAGTCTAGTTTTTCTTTATTTATATCAAAAGAAAAAAATGGTCCTGGTCCTTCTCCAGCCCCATCCGTTACTATCTCATTATGCTGTATATCATAAAGCATAAGATGAGTCGAACCTGAAGTAGAAGAACCGTCTACATTGGAGATATACGTATTTAAAAATTCACCCTCTTTTTGGTTCATATTAAAAGTAAGATGAAAACTAAAGGAGATATCTTCTCCTCGATTCCAAACTTCATCTAATACTACCGTTGTGTTATGGGATTCAATTAGTTTTTCATTAACACGTATTTTTTTATCTTTTTCTGAAGGTATCCATTCAGGTTTAATAAAATATTCCAATGAATCTATTGTGCCGATGTGTTGAAATGTATAGCCATTCGCGTTAATTACCCGATTAAATATAGCTTTATCCGTATTAAATAAGTTATACGTTATAAATCCTAGAATGTAGACGCCAATAAAAACGAATACAATCGCAACTTTTCTTTTCATTTATGATGGTCTCCTTAAATAAACTTACTCTATGTATGTATTCGTTAAAATCTTTCTTAATCCTCTAGGTTGAAGAAGAATTATTAGCCAATCAAAAATTAGTGGTGATTGAAGGGATCTGTTTACCGATGGAAGTAGCATTGATGTAGTTAAATCAAGGCCAACCCAAGGAGATGTTTGTATCTTAATGTACCACTAACAATGTATTCCAATGTATATCACCTCCTGCAAAGTAAACAATACTAACAATGGAGGAGGTGATATTCAGTGGCCAAAGATGTCCTTTGTGAAGTAAATAACTGTACGTACTGGGGTAAAGGAAATAAATGTAACGCAGATGCAATTTACGTCGTTAATCATAAAGGAAAACATGCATCCACTAGTGGAGAAACAGATTGCAAAACATTTAAACGAGAAGGTTAATGAATATGGACTGTCCAAACAGTCTCTAAGAACAGGTGAAGGAAAACAATCGTTTTCCTTCACCTGTTCTCTGTTTTTATCTCCAACGTAAAGCTGTAATGGTTATTACCTCTATTTACTTTCGCTTTTTAAAAGCACATACACGTGATTGAAGTGGAAAGCGGTGAAAAACATCAGGCTCCTGTTAGTAGCTTTTTCGTAAAGAATAGGACCTAATCGATTTTTATTCTTTCCAGGAGGGAAAAAACTCTGTGGAAAATTCTTAGTTAGTGAGATTGAAAAAAGGCGAAATTTCGTTCGATTTTGAACTGAAATTTGTCTTTTGAGATTTACTAAAATATGGATCTTTGCAAGAAATGAATATGACGTTCTGTTAGACTTAGGATCAGAATTTTTAAATACTTACAAGTGATTGAAGTGGAAAGCGGCGAAAAACATCTGCTCCTGCATCGCTACGCTAGCTTCGTCGCAAAGATTAGGACCAAAGGCAATTTGGACCTAATCTTTCCAGCGGGAAAAGCGAGACAGACGAGACCCCGTAGGAGGCTCGGCGCTCGCCCGCGGAAAGCGTCCGCTTGAAACGGAAATCACCCCTGAGGCGCTAGTAGACTATAAAAAACAGCCAGTACGTTAATTCTCGTACTGGCTGTTAGCACTCTTATTCGTTCATTTACGTAGCTTTCTAACAATATCCTCACTAGGTGTCACAAACACCGTCTTTTGTTCGAAATAAATAACAAAACCAGGCTTAGAACCATTTGGCTTTTTAACATGCTTTATTTCAGTGTAGTCAACAGGAACAGAAGAAGAGTCACGTGCCTTACTATAATAGGCTGCTAAATTTGCTGCTTCTAATATTGACGCTTCATCAGGCTCAGCATCATGAATGACAACATGTGATCCTGGAATGTCTTTTGTATGAAACCATAGATGAGACTTACTAGATACTTTAAATGTTACATAATCATTTTGCTTATTGTTTTTACCAACCGAAATGGCTAAACCGGTAGTTGATACAAATGCTTCCGGTGTCGGTTTTACTATTTTCTTTTTCTTCTTTAAAATACGTGCTTTCATCCAGCCTTGTTCCGCCAATTCTTCACGGATTTCTTCTATATCATTTGGAGATGCTTGCAGGACTTGTTGTTGAAGCATTTCCAAATAATCAATATCGTCTTTTGTTTTATCCATCTGTTGTTGCGTTTTAATAAGTGCGGTCTTCGCTTTATTGTACCGTGTGTAAAAGGCTTGTGCATTTTCAACTGGTGTCTTTCTTGGATTCAATGGGATTGTGACTGTTGCGCCATCCTCATCGTAATAGTTAATGATTTGAGCTTCCGATTGACCTCTTTCTAATTGATACAAATGGGCCATGAGAAGTTCGCCATATAATTGGAATGTATCTAACTTTTCAGCTTGTGTCTTTTCTTTTGATAATTTCTTGATCTTTAACTTTAATTTATCAATTTCATTTTGTAGCCAACGTTCTAAATCTCCAGCTTGTTGTTTTACTCGATCTCGGTCAGCCCGTGCAAAATAGACTTTATCTAATAGCTCACTTAGTGAAGAATAACAAATTCTTTCTCCTTCTAGATGAGTTAAAGGAATGCTAGAAAAGAATGTTTTATTCTCAACTTCAATATACGTACTAGCTATCTCTTGTTTTTCGAATTCATTTATAAAGGATGTATATGTTAGAAATGGTGATTCATTGCCCAATCCTAATCGAAAGGCTAGTTCTTTTGCGTGCAACGGTGAAAAACCAGCAAGATGTTGAACGATTGATTTAGTGATATCGTCGCCTTCTTCAATAATCTTTATAAACTGTTGTTCATCGATTTCAAATGGTTGCAGCTTATTTTGAGAAGGTGGAGCAATATGTGGTTGCCCTGGCAAAATCGTTCGATAACTGTTCACTGATGGAGATAAGTGCTTCAAGCTATCCAAAATAAGCATGCGTTCAGGGTCGACTAGAATCACATTACTATGTCTTCCCATAATTTCAACATGAAGTTCACGCACCATATCATCGCCAATTTCATTTTTTCCCTGTACTCGAATGATGATAACTCGATCCATTTCTAATTGTTTAATAGATGAAATGAATCCACCTTCAAGATGCTTGCGAAGGAACATACAAAACATCGGGGGTTCAGATGGGTTTTCAATCGTTTCTTTAGTGAGTTGAATACGTGAATAGGAAGGATGAATCGAGATTAGTAAACGACTATTTTTACCTCCAGCACGGATATTAAAAACTATTTCTTGTGTATTTGGTTGATGTATTTTCGAGATTCTTCCGGATACTAGTTGTTGAAGTTCTTTTGTCATAGATTTTGTAAATAAACCATCGAAGGCCATAGTTATACCTCTTTCAAAACGTTTTGCTCTATCTTATCATTTTCTGGAGTGAATGTGATATAATTGGTTTAGTGTGTGTAACAAAAGAATTAGGTCTTTCAGGAGGAACTTGCTTGTCAAATGCTAAGTTTATGAACATTGGAAATGGAAGCGTTGTGGCAGTAAACCGAATTATCTCCATCTTGCATCCGGAATCAGCTCCGATTAAAAGAATGATACAGGATGCAAGAGACAAAGGATATCTGATAGATGCAACCTATGGTAAAAAAACACGTACGATCTTTGTCATGGATAGTGAGCATGTCGTTTTATCTGCTGTAAAAGCAGATACAATTGAGTCACGCATGATGGAGCATACCGACTAGATAAAAAGAGGGATTTAATGCGAAAAGAACGTGGATTATTAATCGTCCTTTCCGGGCCATCTGGTGTTGGGAAAGGTACAGTGCGAAAAGAGTTATTTTCGCAACCCGACACGAATTATGAATATTCTATTTCGATGACGACGAGAAAACCTCGCGAAGGTGAAGTAGATGGTGTTGATTATTTTTTTAAAACTCATGAGGAGTTTGAGAGACTAATCAGTGAAGGTCGTTTACTTGAATATGCTTCTTACGTAGGAAACTATTACGGAACACCACTGGACTATGTGAATGAAACATTGGATGCTGGCCGCGACGTTTTTTTAGAAATCGAAGTACAAGGTGCATCTCAAGTACGAGACAAAGTACCTGATGGGTTATTTATCTTCCTTGCGCCTCCAAGTCTTTCTGAGCTCGAGCAGCGTTTAGTTGGTCGAGGGACAGAAACAGACGAGGTCATCGCTTCGCGTATAGGTGCTGCAAGACAAGAGTTAGAAATGATGAACTTATACGATTTTGTGGTTGAAAACGATGAAGTTCAACTGGCATGTGATCGTGTAAATGCGATTGTAACGGCTGAACATTGTCGACGTGAACGTGTTGAAAAAAGATATTTATCTATGTTGGAAGGGGAATCTTAATGTTATATCCATCAGTTGATTCATTAAAAAGTAAAATTGATTCAAAATATCAATTAGTAAGTCTTGCATCAAAACGTGCTCGCCAAATGCAAGAAGAAGGCGGGGAAAGACTTGCCACTTACAAATCAGAAAAATTTGTAGGAAAAGCATTAGAAGAAGTAGCAGCAGGTGCATTGGTAAAAGAAGTGCAAGACGAAGGAACGATCTACGAAGACGAAATCTAATCCCATTTTTCACAATGAAAACTCCCTTAGACATGTCAGATGCTTTGGGAGTTTGTTGTTTCAGAAAGGAAGAGTGTTATGCTTTCTACTAAAAAAATCTTACTCTGTGTTTCTGGTGGCATTGCTGTTTATAAAGCTGTCGCACTCGTCAGCAAGCTTTCACAAGCCGGAGCAGAAGTTAAAGTAATGATGACAGAATCAGCAACAAAATTCGTTCAACCTTTAAGCTTTCAAGTAATGTCTAGAAATGACGTATATACGGATACATTCGATGAGAAAGATTCACGTGTAATTGCTCATATTGATTTAGCGGATTGGGCAGATTTAATTATCGTGGCACCTGCCACTGCGAATGTAATCGGGAAACTTGCTAATGGTATTGGGGACGATATGATAACCACAACTCTATTAGCAACAAAAACTAAGGTGTGGATTGCACCTGCCATGAATGTACATATGTACGACCATCCTGCTGTCAAAAGAAATATATCAACATTGGCTGAGGATGGCTATGAATTTATTGAACCCTCAGAAGGGTTCCTTGCTTGCGGATATGTTGGCAAAGGCCGTTTAGAAGAACCTGAAAAAATTGTCAGTCTCGTTGAAACTTATTTTCAGCCTAAGCACTTACCACTAAAAGGGCAAAAAGTTGTTATTTCCGCGGGTCCTACGAGAGAAAGACTTGACCCTGTGCGATTTTTAACTAATTTTTCATCAGGTAAAATGGGTTATGCTCTAGCAGAAGCAGCTGTAATGCTTGGTGCAGAGACTATTTTAGTTTCTGGACCCGTCTCATTACCTAAACCACAGGGTGTTAAATTAATTGAAGTTGAAAGTGCTGAGGACATGCTTCAAGCAGTCATTGCACATTTTGATGACGCTCAAATCGTTATTAAAACTGCTGCCGTTGCTGATTATCGACCAAAGCAAATACATCAACATAAAATGAAAAAACAACCTGGAGATACAATGCTCGATTTAGAGAGAACTACTGATATTTTGTGGACACTCGGTCAACAAAAGAAACATCAGCTTCTCATAGGATTTGCTGCTGAAACGAATGATCTTGAAAAGTATGCGAAAGAAAAGCTGAATAGAAAAAATGCGGATTATATTGTGGCAAATGATGTTACGAAGCCGGATAGTGGGTTTGGAACAGATACCAATACGGTAGTCGTAATCGGTCAAAATGAATATGAACATCATTTTTCGAATATGAGTAAAAAAGAACTCGCTGTAGAACTGTTAGAGACAATATTAGCAAATGAAAAGAGTAAATTACATGTACGCTGAGGTAATTGTGGACGTTTCAGCTTATCCTATTGATCGCCCATTTGATTATGCTGTTCCAATGGATATCCAGCCTTTAATTGAGAGTGGTTGTAGAGTGAAAGTGCCATTTGGAAATAGATCCGTATTGGGTTTTGTTACGCAATTAAAAGACGAAACGGATGTTCCAGTAGAAAAACAAAAATCCATTCATGAACTCTTAGATATTGAACCAGTCTTTTCAAATGAAATGATTCATCTTTCCAAATGGATGAAACGAGAGACTATGTGTTATGAAATTGATGCGTTACAAGTGATGTTACCCGCTGCACTTCGAGCCAAGTATGAAAAGTTAATTCGTTATGTGGATCGTGATATTCCGTTACCTCAGGATTTAATGAATCTTTTTCAAAGCAATGAAACAGCTGAAGTCACTACTAATACACCCAAAGAAGTGCTGGCACTGATAAAGAAATATGTGAAAAATAAAGCATTAGTTCTTGAAACTTCAGTTAAACAAAATACCGCTATTAAAAAAGTCCGAATGATTTATATCACTGAAAACGAAGCAAAAATAAAAGCTGTTTTAGGTGAAATACCTGCTCAAGCAAAAAAGCAGAAACAACTAACTGAGTGGATGTCTTTACATGCAGGGGAAGCTTTTCAAGCCTCTGATTTATTGAAATTGGCAAATTCGTCCAATAGCGTTTTGCAAGGTGTAATTGAACGTGGTATAGCAACAATTAAAATGGGTGAAATTTATAGGGATCCATTTGCTGATCGAGAAGTTAAAAAGTCAATAAATTTGTTGTTAACAAATGAGCAACAAAAAGCTCTAGATCAAATTGTAATGGCATATGAACAAAGGGAATCTCATACATTTTTATTGCACGGAATTACAGGTAGCGGTAAAACGGAAATTTACTTACAAGCAATAGAACAAGCTTTAAATGATGATAAAGAAGCGATTGTCTTGGTTCCAGAAATTTCATTAACGCCTCAAATGACAAACCGATTTAAAGAACGGTTTGGATCCCTTGTAGCCGTCTTGCACAGTGGTCTTTCAGCTGGAGAAAAGTATGATGAATGGCGAAAGATTAAGCGTGGAGAAGTAAAAGTTGTCGTTGGTGCGAGGTCCGCAGTATTTGCGCCATTTACTAACCTAGGTTTAATTATCTTAGACGAAGAACATGAAGGTACGTATAAACAAGATGATTCACCCCGTTACCATGCAAGAGATGTTGCGATTTGGAGAAGT